>NZ_JBFUBG010000011.1:0-111780 GCF_056405875.1 Rhizobium sp. P1_E6
GCGTATGGAAACGCTGACGGCCGCCGCCATGCGGGATCTCGCTCGACCTCTGTGATCTTCTCGGTGATCGGCCTGTTTGAACCGCAATCGCTGTCACCCACCGTGAGACCGCTCCATACCAGCAGCGGTCGCCGGAACATGCGCCTCTCCGCCGCATTGCCTTGATCGTCGCTTCACCCAAATTGCGTGGTGAAGGTGTCAACGTCGTGCCATCCATCCGCCAAGAGGTCATTCAGTGAAAATCGCGCGGCTCTTCTTCCGCCTCGTCGTCTCCCTGAACTTCATGCCGCAGGCTTATGCCGACGAGCTGGTTCACTTCGACAGCGCCGTCGTGAAGCCAAGCCCGTTTCTGGAGCGCAAGGCGAAGGAACAGGGCGAGGCGCTGCCATCACTGCAGGCGACTCCATTGATCGGTTATCTGACCCGCCCGCAGGGTGACGGGCGGTTTCCGGCTGTCGTGCTGATGCATGGATGCGGCGGTATAAGGTCTCACGTGAAGGATGCTTGGCCGGAGCAGCTGGCCTCCTGGGGTTATGCCGTGCTGGTCGTCGATAGTTTCACCACCCGCAACATTAAGAATACCTGCAAGACCTATCTTCCCGATCGCGTCTTCGATGCCTATGGCGGTCTGGATTTCCTGTCGAAACAGGGCTTCATCGATGCCAGCCGCGTGGCGCTGATGGGCTTTTCGGCCGGCGGGATTGCGACGCTGGAGGCGACGAAGATCGACGGGAACGAGCAGCTGATGGATGAAAAGTTCAAGGCGGCGGTTGCCTATTATCCCGTCTGTGCCGTGCATGAGAGCGATGCGACCGTACCGACGCTGATCATGGTCGGCGAACTCGATGACTGGAGCCCGGCCGAGAAATGCCGCAGGCGGATCGCCAATCTCAGCGGCAAGGGGCCGCCGATCGAACTTCATGTTTATCCGGGCGCGCGCCACGATTTCGATGATGAGGCGATGACGAAACCGAAGACGGTGTTCGGGCATGTGGAGGAATATAATGCAGCTGCGGCAGAGCAGTCGATCGCCACCGTTCATGACTTCCTGCAGACCTATCTCGGGAAATAGGGGCCGGCAGCCGGCCTTTTTCCCGTCAATCCGCCTTGCTCGCCTCCGCTACGGCCCGCGTTTCTGGATTGCCGCCAATGCCCGGTACGACGGCGCGAGAAAAAAGCCCGGTGGGGTTTTCCGGGCTTGAGATCAGATGATGGGCGTGGCGGCTCGTTTCCGCCTGCCTCCTTATGCGGCCTTCGTCTCCTCCGACCGTGTCGCTTCAGCCATTTCGATGAGGTATCCGGGAAATATCCGTCCTCCGGCGCATGCGATCTGGCTAATGTAGCTTGATTGAAACCTGCAGCCCAGCTCGTCCAGGAATTGCGCAGGAGAAAACTGTGGACATCGCCGGGGAACAATCGCCATCACCAGCGGTTCCATATGGGTCAACCAACTGATCCACCTAGGAGAATGCCAATGCGCATGAGAATTGTCGCAGCCTCGCTGCTCGCCCTCGGCATGGCCACATCAGCCTTCGCCCAGTCCAACCCGGCTCCAACTGGCGCCACCATGGATAAGAACACCACCGATTCCGGCGGCGGCGCCGGCACCGATATGAAGAAGAAGCCTGCCGCGATGGACAAGACCACGACCGGCAGCACGACGGGCGGCGCGATGAAGATGAAAAAGCCCGACTGCCCTGACCACGCCAGCAGCTCAGGCACCGGCTCCGGCAAGCTGCAGACGCAGGGCGGCACCAGCAACGCCACCCCGATGGACGAAGCCTGCGCCTCACATAACAATTGATCGCAGCGTGGGTCGAAGGATGCCCGGTCATGATGTGGCCGGGCATTTTTTTGTGGGCTGGGTGGCACTTTCGCTCCCGGATTGGCTTTTCGGGGAGAGAGGCGACGGCGACGGACTATCGTGGGACGCCCCCATGGCAATAGCCAAATATCCGGCTATGCTCACTCCAAGACCAAAGCAGACTTGGGAGCACATCGCGCGTGCCGCATATCTACATCGTCACCGATTGCGAATTCGACGGCCCCATA
The DNA here is from genome assembly GCF_056405875.1 of Rhizobium sp. P1_E6. NCBI lineage: Bacteria > Pseudomonadati > Pseudomonadota > Alphaproteobacteria > Hyphomicrobiales > Rhizobiaceae > Rhizobium > Rhizobium sp. P1_E6. Next base: position 2,053 of record NZ_JBFUBG010000011.1, read on the forward strand.
CCGGGCACCCATTCGATGCTCTCCTTCGCCTCCGTTGCCCTCTCCGAGACCGGCCGGATCGTCGGCGAATTCGAAGCCGTGCTGCAGCCGCTCGAGGGAGCCGGGCGCGACCCTGTGACCATGGCTTTCTGGCAGGCCCATCCGCAAGCCTTTGCCGCCGCGACTGATAATGCCGAGCCCGCAGCCGAGGTCATCTCCCGCTTCATCGCCTGGGTGAAATCCTTGCGCGCCGAGCCGATCTTCGCTGCGCATCCGGTCGCGCTCGACGGCCCCTGGCTCGATCATTACCTGAAGCGCTTCACCGGCCGGCCGCTGTTCGAAGGGCCGTGGATCGCCGACCGCCTGTTCCGCCATCCGCCGCTCTGCATCCTGTCGCTGGTGGCGGGTGCGACGGGCCGCAGCCCCTGGGAATGCGATATCGCCCATTATCCGCGCGAATGGCTCGGCAATATCGAGCACACGCACCGCGCCATCGACGATGCCCGCGGCTATGCCAACCTCCTGCATTTCTTCCTGACCCGGCGCGAACCCGGCGGCGGCTATCGCCCACTTCTGTCGTAGGGTCTCCCCGTCTAGCCGAGCTGTATCAGCCCAGCCTCGGTCGGCCTGAAGCCGCAGGCGCGGTAAAAGCCCTGAAGATGCGGCTCGTAATCGACATGCAGCCATTCCGTCCCGCGCTCCCGCGCGATCCGCGTCGCCTCCATCACCAGCTGTGTGGCAATGCCCTGCCGGCGCAGATCCGGATGCACACAGGTATCGAGGATAAAGGCATGAATGCCGCCATCCCAGGCGACATTGACGAAGCCGATCAGCCTGTTCTCGTCATAGGCGCCGACATGGGCAAGGCTGCGCGGCAGGATGCCGGTAAAATCCGGCGCCCGCGCGCCATCCCAGGCGGCGGCCCAGAGAGCGGCGAATTCATCGGGCGAGGGGAAGGGGTTGATGCGCAGTTCTGGCATTGCTTGTTGTCCGAGTCCGGTCGGTGGCGTTTCTGTCGATTCACACTACAGAAAATGCAGCCGCTTGGCGATGCTGGCGCGCAGGTTCGGCTTTCCGAGCCTGCCTTGCAAGGTATCCGCCGCGCCTGTGCAGCTCAATCCTCCCCATCCGCCTCTCTTCCGACGATCTTCCTGCTGTGATCGTCCCGGGCCAGTTCCAGCTCTTCCATTGTCGGAAGCGGATCGCCGGTTGGCGTCTTGTCGCCCGCTTCGCCTTCGCCGGCCTCTTCCCCCACAGCCGCCTCATCGCGGGCCGCATCCACCGCAGCGCGGGCGGATTCGGCTTCGGCGATCATCTCTCTGGCGGAGGGGTTTTGGGCAGGGCGGTTTTCATTGGCGGTGTCATGCCGGCCTGTGGCGGAAGGGGCCCGTCTGGTGATCTTGTCGATTTTCTTGCGCATAGCTTATCCATCGGTCGTTTGGGGCCGATCGCGAATCGGTCGTGTGTGGGGGGAACCGGCTTCGGCTTGCGGGCGGCTCGCGCCCGGCAACGCGGAACCCGGCGCTGGGGCCGGGCTCCTCGCCTCCGGCCTGCGTTCGAGCTTTGCCGGAGGTCGGCGCGCAGCCGCGCCGAGACGAATGGGTGCGCTAAAGATCCCGCGACAGTTCGTTGTGAACGCTGCGCACGCCGCGTGTCCGCAGGGTCACCTGCTCGGCGAGCGAGATTTCCTCGCTGACGTGAACCCAGCCCGCGAGCGTGACGTCGCTGCCGTGCGCCGTCACGAAAATATAGCTCGGGTCGAGATCGCCCGTATGGGCAAGCGCATCGTAGACAGCCGTTTCGAGATCGGCGTCTTCGGGGCGAGCACGCTTGTCCACCACGCTCAGATGTTTTCTGTTGACTGACATGTCTCATCTCCGTGCCGGTTCATCCCGGGCGTGAAACTGAAGCGTGTCGCGATCTCCAGGATTCGCCCGCCACGCTTTACGTCCTTGTCTCGCGCATATCGTTGTCGCAAACCGCTGCGCACTATTGCGCGACATGCTTTAGCGGCGGATATCCCTCTCCGTCAGCGTATAGCGGTCCTTGCCGCCGCGGCCGTAGAGACCGGATGCGGCCTCCAGAATGGCGGGGCGCGCCGCATCGAAGGCGCTCAGGCATTCGGCTTCCGTTCGGCCCGTCTGGGCGATGGAGCGCAGCGCGCTCGCCTCGATCAGAAACCGCACCTCGAACATGCCGTCATAGCCGGAGAAACGAACCCCATCGCGGCCCTCGTCGAAACTGCGGCTTCTATTGGGGAAAATCAGGGACATCGCAGTTTCTCCAGAAATTGGTGCCTCCGGCTCCTGCCAAGGACGCATAAGCGGCCACGCCTGATGCAGGCGGGATATGCACGGCTGATCATCGAATGCATCAGAGGTCTTTTTCAGCACGGTCTCTTAAATGTCTGGGCGTATGAGAAACATTGCTCTTTGCCAGCCCTTGCGGGCGCGGCCATGCTGCTCAGGATCGCTGCGAAAAAGCTGTTTTGCAGAGTGTCGGAAGACAGCGCGTCTTCCCTTGAGGGCATCGGGAAACCGATGCAAAAGGCGGCTTTATTCCATATGCCGCCATGATGGGATATGGGGTGCGGGCCGGCCATTGCAATGACCGGGCGCTAATAAACCCGGCCCGTTTCAGAGGGGCCCGGCGTTGTTCGAAGGCTGGTTCGGTGGCAATGACATGCCAAGCGCTCAGGGCCGCCTATTGCGCGTCGCCCAGCAGCGCACTGAGGCTCCACGGCTCTTCGCCCTGCTGGTTGGCAATATCCTCCACCTTCCAGCCGCCATGCTCCTTCACCAGCGTGTAGTAGAGCGTCACCTCTTCGCCGTTGCGGAACTGCACCTCCAGCTCGGCCCGGTCGTCCAGCAGGATCGGTTGACCGATCCGGAGATTGCTCGCCTCGCCGTCCTGCCCGGCAATGACGGGATCGAAATCGAGCGCTCCGACATCGCCTTCCTGCGTGTTGTCGAGGTCGGCTTGAAGGAGCTCGTTCAGGTGGTCGGAGAAGAAAGCCGAGTAGGGCGAGGGGGCGTCGTCAGCGGCGGCGTCTGTGTTGAAGGTGTAAAGGGCTTGGAGGAGGGCCTTCGGGGTTTTGTAGGTTGCGGCGAGAACGGGAGAGGCGATCAGGCTGGACAGGACGAGGCTGAGCATGAGGATGGGCAGGYGCATGCGGGCTCCTTCTGGTGCGGAGGGGATGTTTAGCAGGAGTCGCGAGTGTGGGTTGATATTTCGGAATCAGTCGCGCCGACGTCGTCAATCACTAGGACCTTGCCGCATCAAATCGCTCATAATCGCCGAAGAGCCGCGTCCATTACCGTCCCGGCCGGCCAGTCTTTCCCTTCGTCCGGCTCTTGCGCTTCTGCTCGCCCGGATCCTCATAGCTCCCGACACCCGTCTTCCCACGCACCAGTGGCCGCACATCGCGCTCCGGCTGCCCCTCCAGCAGCGGTGAAAACCGCTGCGTGCCCTTTGCCGCATCCGGCTTTTCCGGCACATGTCCAACCACGGGCTTCTCCRTCCGCCCCACGGTCATCTCATCCAGCGTGTTGCGACGGAAGAGGGTCTTGCTGTCGGCTGGGGTGGTGGGGTCGTGGCCCATGTCGTCGAGGTGCGGCTTGGCGAAGTAGGAAGGCGTGGCCCCCTCATCCGCCCTGCCGGGCACCTTCTCCCCGGCCGGGAGAAGGGATTCGCGGGTCGCCTTGGCGTTCCGTCTGATCCCTTCCATCGACTTGGCTTCCTCGCGGGCCAGCGGGTCGTCCATGGCGGCGAGTTCGACGGCCTTGAGGCGTTTGATTTCGTCGCGCAGGCGGGCGGCCTTTTCGAAGTCGAGGTCGGCGGCGGCGTCGCGCATGGACTTTTCCAGCGCGTTGAGATGGGCCTGCAGGTTGTTGCCGACGAGGTTGCCGCCATCGGCGAAGCCCTTGCCGGAGGCGCCGGAGATATCGGCGCGCACGTGGTCGCGCTCGTAGACGCTGTCGAGGATGTCGGAGATGCGGGCCTTGACGCTTTCCGGCGTGATGCCGTGCTGGGTATTGTAGGCCACCTGCTTTTCGCGGCGGCGGGCCGTCTCGTCCATGGCGCGCTGCATGGAGCCGGTGATGTTGTCGGCGTAGAGGATGACCTTGCCGTCGACGTTACGCGCGGCGCGGCCGATCGTCTGCACCAGCGAGGTCTCGGAGCGCAGGAAGCCTTCCTTGTCGGCATCGAGAATGGCGACGAAGCCGCATTCGGGAATATCCAAGCCCTCGCGCAGCAGGTTGATGCCGACGAGCACGTCGAATGCACCGAGGCGCAGGTCGCGGATGATCTCGATGCGCTCCAGTGTGTCGATGTCCGAGTGCATGTAGCGCACGCGCACGCCCTGTTCATGCAGATATTCGGTCAGGTCCTCGGCCATGCGCTTGGTCAGCACGGTGCAGAGGGTGCGATAGCCCTTGGCGGCCGTTTCGCGGATTTCGCCGAGCACGTCGTCCACCTGGCTGCGGGCGGAGCGCACTTCGACGGGCGGATCGATGAGGCCGGTCGGGCGGATGACCTGTTCGGCGAAGACGCCGCCGGCCTGTTCCATTTCCCAGCCGCCGGGTGTGGCCGACACGGCAATCGTATCCGGGCGCATGGCGTCCCATTCCTCGAAGCGCAGCGGCCGGTTATCCATGCAGGAGGGCAGGCGGAAGCCATATTCGGCCAGCGTCGCCTTGCGCCTGAAGTCGCCCCGATACATGCCGCCGATCTGCGGCACGGTGACATGGCTTTCGTCGATGAAGACGATGGCATTGTCGGGCACATATTCGAAGAGCGTCGGCGGCGGGTCGCCGGGGTCGCGGCCGGTGAGGTAACGCGAATAGTTCTCGATGCCCTGGCAGGAGCCGGTGGCCTCCAGCATTTCGATATCGTAGCGGGTACGCTGCTCCAGGCGCTGGGCCTCCAGCAGGCGGCCGGCTTTCTCAAGCTCGGCGAGGCGAAGTCTCAGCTCCTCCTTGATCGATTTGACGGCGGCGTTCAGCGTCGGGCGCGGCGTGACGTAGTGCGAATTGGCGTAGATCTTCACCGATTTCAGGTCGCCGGTTTTCTGGCCGGTCAGCGGGTCGAATTCGGTGATGGAGTCGATCTCGTCGCCGAACATGGAGATGCGCCAGGCGGCATCCTCAAGGTGGGCCGGGAAGAGCTCGATCGTGTCGCCGCGCACACGGAAGGAGCCGCGCTGGAAATCCATGTCGCGGCGCTTGTATTGCTGGGCCACGAGGTCGGCCAGCAGCTGGCGCTGGTCCAGCTTGTCGCCGACATTCATCTGGAAGGCCATGGCCGTATAGGTCTCGACCGAGCCGATACCGTAGATGCAGGAAACGGAAGCGACGATGATGCAATCGTCGCGTTCGAGCAGCGAGCGCGTCGCCGAGTGGCGCATGCGGTCGATCTGCTCGTTGATGGAGCTTTCCTTCTCGATATAGGTGTCGGAGCGCGGCACATAGGCTTCCGGCTGGTAATAATCGTAGTAGGAAACGAAATATTCCACCGCATTGTCGGGGAAGAAATTCTTGAATTCGGAATAGAGCTGGGCGGCCAGCGTCTTGTTCGGCGCGAGGATCAGCGCCGGGCGCTGCGTTTCCTCGATCACCTTGGCCATGGTGAAGGTCTTGCCCGATCCGGTGACGCCGAGCAGAACCTGGCTGCGCTCGCYGGTTTCCAGTCCGCCCACGAGATCGCGGATCGCCGTCGGCTGGTCGCCGGCCGGCTGGTATTCGGAATCCATGCGGATGGTAATGCCGCCTTCGGATTTGTCCGGCCGGGCAGGGCGGTGCGGCGTCCAGATCTTGCCGTTCTTGTGCAGCGGGTTGCCGCTCTCGATCAGCGCCGAGAGCGCCTCGACTGTGGCGGTGACGCTGCCGGGCGCCAGATTGCCCGCATCTTCCAGCGAGATATCGAGACCTGCGACGGGATTGAGGCCGGCGGCCGCGCGCGTCTTCGGGTCGGACGAACCGCCGATGGAAACGCCACGCGCCGTCTTGCTGATGGTGGCCTTCTTGTTGACGCTCACAGCCTCGGTATGCTTGCGCGCCTCGTTCTCCACCTTCTTGCGGTGCTTGCCCGCCTTGGAGGCGATTTCGCGCTGGCTCTCGACGCCCGCCTGCTCGGCATCGGCCTCGAGCTGCTTCACCCAATCGGAGACGCTGCCGCTGAGCGGCGCACCTTCAAACGACGACTGGGGGGCTTCTTCGAAGCCATTCGAAGCGGGGGATTTCTTCGGAGATTTTGCCATGCGCGGAATATGGCTGTTGTCATCATGAAATGGAAGGGGTTGAGAGTACAAAAGGGAAACGAATGAATCGTTCGGATTTTCGAATAGTCGAGCTATTCCGCTGTAGAAATCTCCGGGTGCGGCAAACCGAGCAGCCTCCGTCATGCCAGTACTCGCGATCTTTTTTGGGGTGTTTCAACCTCTTGTTCACTTTTGAAGAGAATCGCGAATTGACGATTCGACCCAAGCGCGATACGCGAGAACTTGGGGGATTTTTCTACCTTTATTAGAAAATTGTACTTTAGATTCAGCCTTTGATGGCCGGCGGTGCGCGCTTTGAGTTGAGGAGTTTCAGGCCGGAACCGGCCTGGGAGCGCGCTCGTTACCTCGTGGGTTTCGGTTTCATGGGATGGGTTTGTACATGCGGAAATTGCCTGGGCGTCCGAGCGAAGCGGCGAACACTATCGCTGCCCGGGATATTTCTAGAGATCCAGCTCATAGGCTCCGCGCATTCTTTCGATCGCTCTGGATCGCGGCTGCTGCGATCATGTCGCGCGGGTTGCGGCGGAGTGTCCTGGCTATCGTTCTGACGCTTCTTGCCGGGCAAGCGTTCGCGTTGTCGAACGCCTGCAATCAGGTCAACAGCGATTGGAGTGGCGGACGAACGATTGCGCCCCTCGGCGGCGGACAGGATGGGGTGAGCTTCAACTACAGCAATTTCAATGCCAATGAAGAAATCTTCTATTCTGCTACTTCGACTAATAGTAGCAGCGATGAATTGGCGGGCGTTATCACCCCCCCCTATGTCGGGATGACTGACGATAACGTCAATCTGTTCGAATATTCCGCATCAGGAACAGAGTTGTCGGTGAGCGGAACGCAGGCACTGGTGGCGAATATGAGCTACTATCCCTACGCCTACAGTGGCGCGCAATCCGGTGTGATGCACGTTACCATGGGGTGCCGTCTTGTGGCGGTTGCGCCGACCGTGACGGCGGTGAGCCCGGCATCCGGCCCGACCGGCGGCAACACGTCGGTGGTGATCACCGGTACCGGCTTTTCTGCTGCAAATCCCTCCGGTGCAGTCAAGTTCGGCGCGACGAGCGCGAACTATACTATCGACAGCGATACCCGGATCACCGCAACCTCGCCCGCCGGCTCGGCCGGAACGATCGATGTCACCGTTACGACACCTGGCGGCACGAGCGCCACCAGGGCCGCAGATCAGTTCACCTATGTCGCCGCACCCACTGTGACAGCCATCAGCCCGGCATCCGGTCCGATCAGCGGCGGCACGACGGTGACGATCACCGGCACCGGCTTTGCCACCGCCGGGGCGGTCAAGTTCGGCGCGACGGTCGCCGCATACACGATCAACAGCAACACGCAGATCACGGCGACGTCGCCCGCCGGCACTGGAACGATCGATGTCACCGTCACGACATCTGGCGGCACCAGCGCCACCACGGCTGGCGATCAGTTCACCTATGTCGGCGCACCGACCGTGACGGCGGTTAGCCCGGCATCCGGTCCGACCAGCGGTGGCACGACGGTGACGATCACCGGCACCGGCTTTGCCACCGCCGGGGCGGTCAAGTTCGGCGCGACGGTCGCCGCATACACGATCAACAGCAATACGCAGATCACCGCGACGTCGCCCGCCGGCACGGGAACGATCGATGTCACCGTCACAACACCGGGCGGCACCAGCGCCACCACGGCTGGCGATCAGTTCACCTATGTCGCCCCGCCGGTTTTGTGGAGTGTCAGCCCGAACACGGGCTCGACGGCAGGCGGAACGTCGGTGTGGCTGATGGGCACGAATTTCACCGGCGTGACCTCGGTCACTTTCGGCGGCACGTCCGCAACGGTGACGGCCAACACCGGAACCTCGCTCACCGTGACCACACCCGCCCATGCGACGGGAGCGGTCGATGTCGTCGTCACCACACCGGGCGGCTCGGTAACGGGGTCAGGCGGTTTCACCTATCTCACCCCACCCACGGCGACATCCATCACCCCGGCATTCGGGTCGCCCGTCGGTGGCACATCCGTGACCATCACAGGTACGAACCTCACCGGCACGACCTCGGTCGCCTTCGATGGAATTGACGGAACCGGGCTGACTGTCGTCAATGCGAATACGCTGACCGTAACGACGCCGGCCCATTCGCCAAGTTTTGCCAATGTCGTCATCACCGCGCCCGGTGGCACTGCGACAGTGTCAGGCGGCTTCCTATACGCCGCTGTGCCGATGGTATCATCGGTCAGCCCGGCATCCGGCCCGATCTCCGGTGGGACGACCATCACGATTAACGGCTTCGGCTTTTTCGCTGCCAATTCGACGGGTGCGGTCAAGTTCGGCTCGACGGTGGCCACCTATAACGTCGACAGTGATACGCAGATCACCGCGACGGCGCCCGCCGGTGCGGCCGGAAAGGTAGATGTCAGGGTAACAACACCTGGAGGCACCAGCCCCACCAACACCTTCGACTGGTTCACCTATGTCGGTGCACCCACCGTCAGCGCCGTCTCACCAGCCAGCGGTCCAACCGCCGGCGGCACGGAGGTCACGATCACCGGCAGCGGTTTTGCGGATGCGTCCGTCACGAATGCCGTCAAGTTCGGCGCGACAGTGGCGACCTACACGATCGACGACGATACGCAGATCAGAGCGACCGCCCCGGCCGGAACGGGAACAGTCGACATTACCGTCGCGAATGCTGGCGGCACCAGTGCTACCGGCAGCGACGACCAGTTCACCTATGTCGCACTGCCTTCAGCCGATGCGACGCTGTCGAGCCTGACATTGTCGGACGGCACGCTCAGCCCGGCCTTTGCCTCGGGCACACAGGCCTATACGGCAACGGTGCCCAACGGCACGGCCTGGATTACCGCCAGCCCCGTCAAGGCGGACACTCATGCCAGCGTCAAGGTCAATGGTGTTCTTGTGACGGGCGCGAGTTCCGGCCAGATCACCCTTGCCGTGGGTGACAATACGGTCACCGTCGAAGTCACCGCCGAAGATGGCACGACACAATTCAGCTATACGGTGACCGTCTTCCGCGAACCGCAGGCGCTGGGCTTTTCGCCGGCCGCAGGCTCGACTTTCAACTGGCAGGTGGGGCAGACCTACAGCCAGCAATTCGTCGCCACTGGCGGTATCGGTCCCTACATATTCACGGTTGCGCCTTCGGGCGACGCCCTGCCGGCCGGCTATACGTTCACATCCGCGGGCGTGTTATCCGGGGTTGCAACGGCGACCGGCAATGCCGACGTCGATATAACTGTCACCGACAGCGGCAGCCGGACGGCGACCAACACCTACCATTTCCATATCACTGCAAGCCCGATCACCTTGGCTCCGGCGACCGGATCGACCTTGACGGCGGGCACCGTCGGCACGGCCTACACCAATTCCGTCACCGCTTCGGGCGGGGTCGCGCCCTACAGCTACGTTGCGAGCGGCTCACTGCCGCCGGGCATCAGCGTCGGCGCCGACGGCTCTCTTTCGGGAACACCGACGGCGGATGGAACCTATAATTTCAGCATCGAGGCTACCGATAGCGACAGTACGCCGGTTTCGGGCAATGCGAGCTACACGCTGGTGATCGCGCCGGCGCCGACGACCTTGACGCTTTCGCCTGCGGCCGGCAGCCTGACGCACGGAACGGTGGGCACGGGCTATACGACCGGCATCACCGCTGCAGGCGGAACCGGCCCCTACAGCTATGTTGCAAGCGGCTCGGTGCCGACGGGCATGACACTTGCCGCCGACGGCACGCTTTCGGGAACGCCGACGGTGGCGGGAAGCTACAGCTTCACGGTAACGGCGACCGACAGCGCCAGCCCGGCCAATTCCGGCGACGCCGCCTATACGCTGGTGATCGATGCCGCCTCGACCGGGTCTTTCACTTTCAGTCCGGCGAGTGGATCGCATCTGACCACCGGCATGCCCGGTGAGGCCTACAATGCATCCGTCACGGCGACAGGCGGCACGGGTGCGCTGGTCTATAGTCTCGATCACGGCGATCTGCCCGATGGCGTGGTACTCAACATCTCGACCGGCGCGCTGACCGGGCCGGTGGATGCGGGCGCCGATGTCAAGGATTACACATTCACGATCGGCGTTCGCGATGGCAACGGCGCGACGGGAAGTGCCAACTATACAATCACCGTCAAGACGCGGGCCGTTACCGCTGCCGACAAGAAGATCACTGTTGCCCCGGGATCGTCTCCCGCCAATGTGGACCTTACCGCCGGTGCGACGGGCGGACCCTTCGTGTCGGCCGAAATGCTCTCCGTGGAGCCTGCCAATGCCGGCACGGCGGCCATCGTCAACGGCGAATTCGCTCAGGCGGGCGGCGGCGGCGCGATCGGCTGGTATCTGAAATTCACACCGAACGGGCACTATTCCGGCGAGGTGCGGGTGGGCTACCGTCTGACCAGCGCGCTCGGCATTTCCAACAACGGCACGATCACCTACGCGCTGACATTCGACGCAGCCAAGGTCGCCGACGATGTCGATAATCTCGTGCATGGCTTCGTGCAGAGCCGCCAGAACCTGATTGCTTCCAGCATCAAGGTGCCGGGTCTCTTGGAGCGTCGGCAGATGGCGAACGCGACCGATCCGGTCACCGCCCGCATGATGCCGTCGGACCAGGGGATGACATTCGGCTTCTCCACCAGCCTGGCGCAGTTGGAAGCCGCCCGCGACAATGCCGATGGTCTCTCAGGCGGCGGCAATGCGGAACTGTCGCCGTTCAACATCTGGATCGACGGCAAATTCCTGGCGCATAGCCGCAATGACAATGACGGAAAATGGGGCGCTTTTGCCATGATTTCCGCCGGCGCCGATTACCTCGTCACCGACAAGGCGCTGGTCGGCCTCTCCGTTCATTACGACCGGATGACCGATCCGACGGAGGAGGATGCCGAACTCACCGGCAATGGCTGGCTCGCCGGCCCCAATGCCTCGCTGGAGATTGGCAAGGGCGTGTTCTGGGATACGAGCCTGCTCTATGGCGGTTCGTCCAATGATATCGACACGGCCTTCTGGGACGGCAATTTCGACACGTCGCGATGGCTGTTCGACACCTCTGTCACCGGCCGCTGGAACCTCGATACGGTCACGACGATCGAGCCGAAGCTTCGGGCGATCTATCTCTCGGAAACGGTCGACGATTACATGATCGAAAATGACAAAGGCGACATCATCGGCCTCGACGGTTTCACCGAGGAGCAGTTGCGCATCAGCCTGGGTGCGGAGATCGCCCGGGTGTCCACGTTGGAAAACGACCAGACCCTGACCAGGAAGTTCGGCGGCTCGGTCGGTTACTCGGCAATCGACGGCAATGGCATGTTCGGCTCCATCTCGGCGGGACTGTCGCTGCAGACGGCAGGAGGCTGGTCGATCGATGGCGGGCTGTTGCTCAACATCGAAGGCGACGGCGACAAATCCGTCGGTGCGAAGATCGGCGTCAGCGGGCGCATGTAGGCCCGCATGGAGATGAGCAAAGGCAGGTGCCGCCGAGGTGGCGGCATCTGTGTCATCGGATCATGGGCCGCTTCGATCCAGCAGATGGTAAGCCGTGAAACACTGCGCTCCGGTAGGAGTCGCCTGCATCCTGCATATCATCAAGCCGAACGCTGATCCGCCGGCCCTTCTACCGGTGAGAGGTTCAACGCACTGTTGATCAACCCGATATGGCTGAACGCCTGCGGGAAATTTCCCAACATGCGCCCGGCAACGGGATCGTATTCCTCCGCCAGCAGCCCGACATCGTTGCAGATCGCCAGCAGCCGCTCGAACAGGTGCTGCGCATCGTCCCGCCGTCCGATCATGTAAAGGGCATCGACGAGCCAGAAGCTGCAGGCGAGGAAAGCGCCTTCGCCTGGCGGCAGGCCGTCATCGACCTCCTGCGTTTCGTAGCGCAGCAGGAGGCCATCCCGCATCAGCTTGCGTTCGACCGCTTCGACGGTCGCGACATAGCGCGGGTCATCAGGCGGGATGAAGCCCACCATGCCGAGATGCAGCAGGCTGGCATCCATCGCCCTGGACCCGTAAGCCTGAACAAAGCAGCCAAGTTCGAAATCGAAGGCCTTTTCGCAGACCTCGGCATGGATGCGATCGGCGATGGCTCGCCAGCGTGCGGCGGCTTCGGGCTCGCCGTCCTCCTCGGCAATCTTGACGGCGCGGTCGAAGGCGACCCAGGCCATGACCTTCGAATAGGTGAAATGCTGGCGCTGGCCGCGCACCTCCCATATGCCTTCATCGGGCTCCACCCAGACTTTTTCGAGAAAGGGCAGAATGGCGGTCGCCAGTTCGCGCCCGCGCGGATGCGACGGCAGTCCACTCTTGCGGGCCTGCAGCATGGCGTCCGCCACCTCGCCGTATACATCGAGCTGCACCTGTTCGGCGGCGGCGTTGCCGATGCGCACGGGCGTCGAGCCTTCATAGCCCTTCAGCCAGGGAACCTGCCATTCCAGCAGATTGCGCTCGCCGGCGACGCCATACATGATCTGCATCTGCGCCGGGGCGCCCGCCACCGCACGCAGCAGCCAGTTGCGCCAGGCGTGTGCTTCCTCGTAATAGCCGAGTTTCATCAGGGCGAGCAGGGTCAGCGTCGCGTCGCGCAGCCAGCAATAGCGATAGTCCCAGTTGCGCGGCCCGCCGATCTTCTCGGGCAGGGAAGTGGTCGCGGCGGCGACGATGCCGCCTGTCGGCATGTAGGTCAGGGCCTTCAGCGTGATGAGGGAGCGCTTTACCTGCTCCGTCCACTTGCCCACCTTTGGGCACTTCGCCGCGAAGGATTGCCAAAATTCCTCGGTGTCGGGCAGCGCATATTCCACCTGCCGCTGGGCCGGCGGCGGCAGATGCGAGGGAGACCAGGTGAGGGTGAAGATCTGGCTCTCGCCGGCCGCAACTTTGAAGGAGCCGACCGTGCTCATCCCGCGGCCTTCGAGCGGCACGGCGCAGTTCAGCGTCAGCCGGTCCGGCCCGGCAATGGCTGTAATGCCGCCGTCTTCGCCATGCGTGACCCAGGGAACGGTTCGCCCGTAATCGAAGCGGAGGTTGAGCTCCATGTCGAAGGCGACGGTGCCGCTCTTGCCCTCGACGATGCGCATCAGGTCGCTGGTGCCATCGCGCAGCGGCATGAAGTCCGTCATGATGGCGGTGCCGGTCCCGGTCTGAAACTCGGTTTCGAGAATGAGCGTGTCGTCCCGGTAGCGGCGCGTGACGCTGACATCGTCACCTGTTGGTGACAGCGACCAGAAGCCATTCTCTTGCGTGCCCAGCAGGGCGGCAAAACAGGCGGGGGAGTCGAAGCGCGGAAAACAGAGCCAGTCGATGGAGCCGTTCCTGGAGACGAGTGCCGCGGTCTCGCAATCTCCGATCAGGGCGTAGTCTTCAATAAGTGCCGCCAACATAGCCTCCTTCGCAAACAAGCCCGGCTTTAGTTAGAGGGCATATGCGCAGGTCAACCGTGGACATCACCGTGAGGGGGCAACAGCCTGCAGGAATTCTTCCGTATTGGTGATGATCGTATCGCCCATGAAGCGAAGGGATTCGACTGAACGTTTTGCCGCTTCCGCATGGCCGGAGCCGCAGGCATCCTCGATCAGGATCGGAACGATGCCGAGGTCGGCGGCCTGCCGGCAGGTCGGCTCGATGCCGATTTCCATGGCGATGCCGCAGATCGCCAGCGCCGAAAGGCCGGCGTCGCGCATGGCGAGCGCGAGCGGCGTTCCCTCGAAAGCCGACATGCCGAGTTTGTCGAAAACGAAATCCTGCTCTTGCGGCTGCAATTCCGGGATGATCTGCACCGCTTCGCTGTCGCGCATGAACCAGGGTTTGACCTGCCCGGGATCATCCGTGCGCTGCCATGTCATGGCCATGCGCGTCGCAAACAGCCCCATCCACGGCTTCGGCAGCGAAAGATGGCGGCAGAACGCAATGCGCATGCCGGCTCGGCGGGCAGCGGTGACGATATCGGCAATGCGCAGCGCCGTTTCCTCGGAGCCCTCGACCTGCCGGGCGATACCGATCTGCATATCGTAGACCAGCAGGGCAGTTCGATCGGGTGTGAGCCAGTCGGCGAGCGTTTTGGGTATCGTCATTGGCTGGATATTCCTGGCAATGGTGATGGCGTTTTGTAGAGCATGGAGGGGGATTTGCATAGCGCAGGCTGGGGGCTCGACACCGACCGGTCAGGCACTCACGATCCTGAACAGAGCCACCAGCGAAATCACCAGCATCAGTATCCCCGTTGCGGCCACGCACCAGAAAGCGGTCTCCGCGCGGCCGACGGGCGTTTCGACGAGGCGTTTGTAATCGTCGTCGGAGAGGAACCTGTAGAGGCTGTTGCGCCATTCGTTGCGCAGGTAGCCCTGTACCCGGATATAATGCACGCCGCTGCCGATGACCGACAGGACATAGATGGCGAGCACGATGCCGACAAGGATTGCCGCCGGGCCTACGAACTTGCCGCCGGCCGGCACATTCATTCGGGCGATGATCAGGCCGATATTGGCGAAGACGGCGCCGGCGACGGCCGTGCCCAGCGTGCGCATGATTTCGGAGAGTTTTGCGGTGTCTTCCGAAACCGCCTTGCGCAGGTCGCCGAGCGCCCTGAGCGTGTCCTTGTTCTGCTGGGTGACGCCGAAACTGTATGCGATGCGCGCCCCTTCGAGAGCGAGGCGCAACGTACCTGCCAGATCCATGGCGCTGCCGCCGCGCGTGGCGGTTCGCGCAATTTCGGCGGCCAGCAGGCCGTGGCGGTTTTCCAGCTCGCGATCGTTCTCCAGCAGCCATGTGGCGACCGACTGGAGCGTGGCAAACAGGTCGGCGGCCAGATCCTCCTCGTCCTCGACGATGAATCTCGCCGGCGGCGGCCCCTTGAACAGCAGCTTGTTGTCGGGCTCGATTTCCTGCGCCATGGCGCGCAGCAGCCGCGAGGCCGCCCGCTCGCGCCACGGCTCGAGCGCCTTCTCGTCAACCGGCGTGGCGGGCGCTTTCAGTAGCCAGCGGCCGAGATGGTCGCCCGGTCCTTTCCTGCCGAGCAGGCGCGTGACCCTTGCGACGCTTTCGGCGCCGCCCTCGGGCTTGAACTCGCCCTCGTGCCACCAGGGGCAATAGCGAACGGCCCTTGTGTCGATGGCAGCAGTCAGGCCCTCGACCCAGACGATCGTCGATTCCGGAGGTTTGTCCAGCAGCGCCTCGAACCCGCTTCGGGTCAGGATCACTTCGATGCCATCAGGCGTCGCCGGTCTCTCGGCGGTGATCGTCAGGCCCTTGCCGTTGCCGGCTATCAGATGGCGCGGGATCTCGCCGCCCTTGTCGCGGCAGCTAATCCTGGTCCACGCGGCCTCTTCGAACAGTGTGTAGAGCCGGTCGGCATCGGGGCCTTCGAGCTGGTAGACGGAAATGCCGGCCGCCGTCTCGGTGACGGTCGCCTTCTTCTCGTCGATGAGAGTGTTCAGCGCTTCAGCGAGTTTTGACTGGGAGGGTGCCATCTTCCACCAATCTTCGCGTGCGAACGGTAAAGATTATCTCATCGTCATCGGTCTCGCGGGTGACGCTGCGACCCAGTTCCGCGCCCGGAAATTCCAGCCGCACTTCCTCGGCGGTGCGGACGAACTGCCGGGGCTGCATATCCAGCGTGGCGCGGTCCGGGCGGAATTCCACATCCTGCAACTGCTGACGCTTTAGGCCCCGGCGCATGGCCGTATCGATGCGGGCAAGCAGGTTTTCATCGGCGGGGCGATCGGCAGCATGCATGACGGCATCGACGACATCGGCATTGGAAACCGTGGCGCGGCCCTGCAGGGCGAGCTTGGCCTTCGACATGGCGGCGCCGACATCGGCGTCGGGCAGGATATCCCTGACCTCCTGCAGCGTGCCGCGCAGCGCCTCGTTCAGCCGGCTCGACAATTCGGCATTGGTCTTGGCGCGCTTCACGCCGAGATAGCGCTCGAAATAGTCGGTCAGATCAGGCGATTCCTTCATGCGGTCGGAGGCGCAGACCATCTCATCGGCCACGCCATCCCGGACGCGGATCAGGCAGAATTTCTGGACCGCCTGACGCTCCTTGACGAAGGCCTGGACGATCGCCCGCAGAATGCTCCGCCCATTCGCATCGGAGAGCTCGACGGCTTCGCGGTAATCGTACTTGATCAGCACGAAAAGCAGCGTATTCGCCACATCGGGGCGCAGCTGCAGCACGAAGAAGGCGCCGGCAACACTCTGGCGGACATGAAGCTCGAAGAAGCGGCGGGACAGCGCCTGCCCACCCTCGGTGAAACCCAGCCTGCCGCTGGCGATGGCCTCCACCAGCCGGCGGACTTCGGAACCGGCAACGAAGGAGTGGACGCCGTCTCCGGCCTCGCTTTGAATGCGGGCCCGGAAGAATTCCTCCTGCTGGACATTGATCTCGCCGCGCGGCTGAAAGGGCTCGCCCGGCCTGCCGACCAGATGGATGATCATCTTTTCCACCCTGAGCCGGGCAAGTTCCTCGTCGGTCAGATAACCCAATAGTTTTCCTCCCGGTATGGATTACGTTGTCGAACCGCAGGTTGGGCGAGGCAGGCCATTCGATCCGGCGCAGCGGGCAGTTTGCGGCGCTTGAAAAGGGCTCGGTGCAGTAGCATCAGCTTAGCCTGCAACCGCCGCTGAACTCAAGCTGCTGGTCGCCAGATTTTACGCCGAGGCCTGCCGCGTCAGCCATGCGGCCGAATAGGCTCGGCACCTCCGGCGACCGCGACAGGCGTCGCGGCAAACGCCCTGGTGACCAGCAGCGCGGCGATGACGACGGGCACGACAGCCCAGTAGGAAAAGCGGATGCCGAAATATTCACCGATGAAACCGAGCAGCGGCGGGCCGGCGAAGAAGACGATGAAGGTCGTCTGTCCGAGTGCCGCGACATTGATGGAGGCCGGGCGATCCGTGCGCCGGGCTGCGGCGGAAATGGCGAGCGGATAGACCGAGGAGCAGCCGATGCCCGTCAGGCCGAAGCCCACGAGTGCGACGACCGGATGCGGCGCCGTCGCGACCATGACGAGGCCGGTTGTCGCGATAAGCAGGAGGGCAATTGCGACCGGGCGCGGATTGAAGCGGTCGATGACGGGATCCATGCCGAGCCGGCCGATGGCGATGAGCAGGGAGAATATCGTCACGCTGAGCCCGCCGACGAAGGGCGCGACCGCAAAGACGTCGCGCATGTAGATCGCCGACCAGTCGACGCTGGCGCCCTCGGCGAGAAGGGGTGCCGCGCCGATGAGGCAGAGCGGCAGCAGCCCGAGCGTGGGAACGGCGATGAGCGGCGCATCTCCGGGGTGGGCATCCTGCCGCAGCGGCGCGTTTTCGATGCCGGCGAAAATGATCGTGCCGGCGATGATCACGAAGGCGACAGCGGCGGCCATATGCAGCTCGACCGGAACGGCAGCCTGCCGCATGCCGGCGCCGACAAGCGCGGTGATGCAGAAGCCGGCGCTCCACATGCCGTGCGCCCGGCTCATGATGCGGCGGCCGAGCAGCGCCTCGTGGCGGTCGGTCTCGATATTGGCATTGATCTCGAATGCGCCGGTGAAGAGACCGGCAATGAAAAACAGGGGCACCGCCGGCAGGGCCGATGGCATCCAGGGGATCAGCGCAAAGAACAGCGAGGCGCCGAAGACGGTAACGAAGGCGGTGGTGCGTGCGCCAAGCCTTTCGATGAACCGCACGGAAAAGGTCAGGCCGAAGAGCACGCCTGCCGACATGACCGCGAGCAGAAGGCCGAGTTCGCCTTCGGTCAGCCCGAAGGCGCGCTGAAGATCGGGCAGCCGCGACACGAAGGCCCCGAGCGAAAAGGCCACGGCAAACTGGATGAAGAAGATACGCTGGTGCGGCTTCATGTCGGGCGCTCTGCTCCGATCGTGTCTGGACTGAAGCCCAGCTATCCCTCGGTTATCCGGGTTCCGGCTGATGGTGACTGGCGGATAGGCACGTAGTTTCGACATCATGCGGCATGGCTGCTGACAGTTCCTGTCAGCAGTGCGCAAATGCAGGTGAATGGTTCATTCGGTCATGCCGGCCGGCGCGGGAGAGCAGGGAGCTTCGCTGCCCAGATCAGGCCTCAAACAGACAGAGGCGCTCGCCATCTATGAATTTTGCGGAAAAAATGTTGCCCCACCTACAACAATAACCGCTCCAGACTGCCCTGGTCCTTCACCCCATGCTGATAGAAATGCAGGATCTGGATGGCCAGTTCCTCGCGTTCGCCGTCGGTGGCGATATGTCTTGCCATGCAAATATGCTCGTAGACGCGCTGGCAAAGAGCGACGTCGTCTTCCTGCATCGGCGAGTGACTCGCCGACATTTTATCTCTGATCATCGACATTCCCTCAAACGTCCCCTCGAAGACGTTCTAGGGCGCAGATTGTGTTCTTCAACTTTTGGAAGATCACGTCATCGTGCAGCCCCGTTCGCCCGGGGATTTCTTGAATGCCCGTTCAAAATGTTACGCATGTAATAGAAACTGGCCGCCGCTTGCTGTATGGAAGGAGAAGGGCCACCCGATTTGGAAGATGTGGGCAACCCTTCTCCACTGGTTTTGCAGCATCCAGCGTGGAGCATTGTAGGCCGGAATAATGGAACCGCAATTTCACTTTTTAAATCGCGGCGAAATTATTTCAGCTATTGCTTAATAAATGCCCGGCGGTGCTTTCCGCCGGGCATTTGCATTATTTTTGCACAGTAAAAACGGGGATTTGACCGGAATCGGGCAGCTCACACAGCCACGCCCATCTGCGCCTCGTTCATCTGGCTCAGGCACCGCGCCTGATCGAGCGGCCGGCCGAGCTCTTCGTAGCGGGCGGCGGCCTCCGCGAAGGCGGCGACAGAGCGAATCTTGTTGGCCTGCGCCTTGCGCTGCACGCCGCGCG
Organism: Rhizobium sp. P1_E6; assembly: GCF_056405875.1. Classification (NCBI taxonomy): domain Bacteria; kingdom Pseudomonadati; phylum Pseudomonadota; class Alphaproteobacteria; order Hyphomicrobiales; family Rhizobiaceae; genus Rhizobium; species Rhizobium sp. P1_E6. The sequence goes on from NZ_JBFUBG010000011.1 coordinate 21,194, forward strand.
CTTCCCACAAAGCTGCCGCCCAGGGGCCGCCCTGCCACATGCCGGCGATGCGTTCGGCCTCGTTCAGGCGCTTGTCCACCTGTTCCAGATTGCCTGATTGGGCGAGCGCGATCGCCGAGGCGGTGCGCAGGCCCATGGAGCAGGGCTGGCAGGCGCCGGGGGTCAGCAGCCGGTCGCCCGTGAGGATGGCGTCAGCGAGCTTCTCCCTGCTGGTGGCGGAGCGCACGGCGAGCGCCTGCAGGCGCAGGAGCAGGTGGTTGGAAAGCCAGGAGCCCTGCGCATCGGCGAATGCCTTCTGGATCAGCCGGCCGGCGCGCCATTTCTGGCCGCGGGCCAGCGCGATTTCCGCCAGCCGCTCCAAGACCAGCACCCGGCCGGAAACGGCATTGGCTTCCACATGCAGACGCTCGGCCTCGGTCAGCAGCCGTTCGGCCTCATCGAGATTGCCGGCGCAGCGGGCGATTTCGCCGAGGATCAGGCAGGCAAGGCCGCGGCCGGCCGATGATTTCGCCTCATCGGCGACGCCGAGCAGCTCATTGGCGCTTTCGGCAATCAGGCCGTGACCCTTCGCGTCGCAGAGGCAGAATTCCGCAAGGCAGAGATGGCCATCGAAGACGGCGGGCACGAAGGCGCTGCGCTTGCGCACCCATTCGGTGAATTCGCTGCGGAAAAGCTCTCGCCACTGGCCCTGCATATGGGCGGTGAGGCCGAGGATGGCGCCTGCTTCGCCGACTTCGCGGCCAAGCCCTGCATCCAGCGCCTCGGCGCGCGTCTGCCGCGCCAGATCCGCCGCCTTGCCGAACTCGCCGCTCTGCAGATGCACCAGCGCCCAGGCGAGCGAGGCGCGGATGCGCTCGACAGGGGCGGGCGGCTCCACGCCCGAAAGCCCAAGCGCCTGCTCGTAGAGCTCTATCGCCGGGCGGCTCGGGCCGACGCCGAGCTCGGCATGCAGCCTTTCGCGCAACTGGTCGAATTGGCGGATCGCCTCCGTGCGGTTGCCGGCATCGAGCGCTGCCTGCATCAGGGCGCATTGCGCCTCCTCGTCGGTCGGGTCGAGCGCGATCAGCCGGCGCCACAGCTTTCCGGCGCGCAACGTGTCCGTATAGAGCTGCTGCAGGCGCTGGCGGGGGCTATCAAGCCATTCCAGGAAGCGATCGTCGGGCAGCAGCGCGCCGGCATAGAGATCGGCGGCGGCTTCGCATTCGGCCGGGTCCTTGCTGCGGAGTGCGGCTTTCGCCGATGCCTCGAAGCGCGCCGCATCGGTTTCCACCTCTGCCTCGGGCGAAAAGGTGACGATCTCCTTCGAAATCGCAATGGCATCGGGCGCATTCAGCGCCTTGCGGGCGAAATGGATCGCCTTGCGCAGATTGGCGCCGGCCGCTTCGGCATCCAGATCCGGCCAGAAGGCATCCATGGCCTGTTCGCGGTGGACGCGATGATCCGGCGAGATGGCGAGCAGCTTGATGACGGCTGCGGCGCGATCGCGCTTCCAGGCCGCCGCGGGAATTTCGGCATCATCGATGCGGACGGCAAAGCGCCCGAGCAGCTGAATGGAGATTTTCAAGATACGCCCCTGTCGAATGCAATCTGATCGAAGTCGGGCCGGTCAAAAACCGGAGAGTGAAGAAAAAAAGCCATGTCTGAATATGCGCCCCGGCCGCGTTCCCGCCCGCCGCACGGAAAGCTGCGCCGGGGAACGCTGAGGGAACGGGTCGTTCGTAATGTCTGCATCGTACATCCAACACGCCAGACATCAATGACTTCGCGGCGTGTGATCAGGATCAACCCAGATTTCGCGACCCGGCCGAGGAGGCCGGCAACTCAAGAGAGGATCAAGACCATGTCACTGCGTATCAACGACATCGCCCCCGACTTTACCGCCGAGACCACCGAAGGCATGATCGCCTTCCACGAATGGCTGGGCAAGGACTGGGGCATCCTGTTTTCCCACCCGAAGGATTTTACGCCGGTCTGCACCACGGAGCTCGGCTACATGGCGCGGCTGAAGCCGGAATTCGACAAGCGCGGCGTCAAGATCATCGGTCTCTCGGTCGATCCGGTCGACAGGCATTCCGGCTGGGCGATGGATATCGCCGAGACCCAGGGCACCGCGGTGAACTTCCCGATGATCGGCGATCCCTCTCTCGAAGTCTCCAAGCTTTACGACATGCTGCCGGCCGCTTCCGGCGACACGTCCGAAGGCCGCACCGCCGCCGACAACCAGACGGTTCGCAATGTCTACGTCATCGGCCCTGACAAGAAGATCAAGCTCGTCATCTCCTATCCGATGACGACGGGGCGCAATTTCGACGAGATCCTGCGCGTGATCGACAGCCTGCAACTGACAGCCAAGCATCGCCTGGCAACGCCGGTCAACTGGAAGCCGGGCGACGAGGTGATCATCGCCGGCTCGGTTTCCAACGACGAGGCAAAGCAGCTCTATCCGCAGGGCTGGAAGGAGCCGAAGCCCTATATCCGCATCGTGCCGCAGCCGATCCTGACCTGATTACGGGCCATGACGTAACGGCAAGGCTTACATCGCCTTACGTCAGCTACCAAGATTAGGCGAGGGCGGATCTGCCATCCGTCCCCGCCCGCTTCTTCCGCTTTCCCCGGCGCAATATTATGATCGGCCGATAAGTCCGATGCAGTTCGCAGCACGGTTCAGGACAACCAAGCCAGCAACGGAGTGGACAGATGATTTTCCGACAGCTTTTCGACAGTGTTTCCGGCACCTACACCTATCTCATCGCCTCCAGGCGGGGCGGCGAGGCGCTGATCATCGATCCCGTGCTGGAGAAGGTGGACCGCTACATGCAGCTCGTGCGCGAGCTGGACCTGAAGCTGGTCAAGGCGGTGGATACGCACCTGCATGCCGACCACATTACCGGGCTCGGCGCGCTGCGCGACCAGACGCATTGCATCACCGTGATGGGCGAGCAGACCAAGGCGGACGTCGTGGCCATGCGCGTTGCCGAAGGCGACCGCGTCGGCATCGAGGGCCTCAGCCTCGACGTGCTCTATACGCCCGGCCATACGGACGATTCCTATTCTTACCTGATGGGCGACCGCATCTTCACCGGCGACACGCTGCTCATCCGCGGCACCGGCCGCACCGATTTCCAGAACGGCGATCCCCGCGCCCAATATGACTCGATCTTCAACAAGCTCTTGCGCCTGCCGGAGGAAACGCTGCTCTTCCCCGCCCATGACTACAAGGGCGACACGGTCTCCACCATCGGCGAGGAAAAACGCTTCAACCCGCGCCTGCAGGTGAAATCGGTGGAGGAATATGCCGACCTGATGAACAACCTGCATCTGCCCAACCCCAAGATGATGGACGTCGCCGTCCCCGCCAACAGCCACATCGGCCTCCACCAGGACGAGATTGCGCGCAAGGGCTGGGCGGTGAGTGCGAAGGATGCGCTGGGGCTGCGCGGTCGCAGCGATGTGGTGATCGTCGACCTGCGCGAGAGGAGCGAGCGGGAGCGGCATGGGGTGATACCGGGCGCGCTGCATGCGCCCTATGCGGATCTGCAGGAGAACCTGTCAGCGGGCGGGATGCTGCATGAGCTGGCGGTGGCGACGGGCAAGAGGGTGGTGTTTTACTGTGCGTTTGGGGAGCGGTCGGCGATGGCTGTGCAGGCGGCGCAGGATGCGGGGGTGGGGAGTGCCTGCCATATTGAGGGGGGGATTGATGCTTGGAAGAAGGCTGGGGGATTGGTGGGGGAGTGAGGGCATTTCCTCGATATTGGACGTTGTCTAAAAGTCATCTGTCAATGAACCTTTGAGTAGAGTGATAACCGATATTGAAATCCAGCATTTTCTAATGCAGGTTGTTGTCGGGGATTCTCTTGGGGGTTGAATTGACTAGACTTACGAAACAAGAAATCGTGAAGCGACTGCTTAGTGGGCTGCCCGTAGTCTGGGCAGATGCTGCAAGAAAGATTCATTCGACAACTCTCGAAACCCCTGCTGCGCGTCGTCTATTTCAGTTTCTTTTAACGTCGAATGTTCGAGTGCCTACTGATCTACCTGAAAGCTTCATCAAGGGACTAGAGTCGGAGAATTCGGATGAAGACGATCCCGCAAATACTCAAGCGGATTTAAACGAAGGTGTGGTTGTTAACAGCTGGAAGCTGAAGTCGATTACGACTGAGGGATTTGGTGGCCTCAATATTTGGAAAGGTAGCCCCTTTGAATACCACTTTGATAAACAAAGCTTGTTAATCGAGGGACCAAATGGCAGCGGAAAATCGTCCTTTGTCGGGGCGATACTGTGGGCTCTGTCAGGAGAAAGACCTCGCGATCAAACTAAGAGTCAACCAGACGCCCCTCAGCCGGTTTACGGAGACGATCAAAAGAGTATTGGGAATTGGCCACCAGTCGCGACCTACCCGTCAACTGAAATTGGTCTGTCTACACCCCCGGAAGTAAGGGTCGAGCTGGTATTCGAGAATGAGAGCGGCAACAGTGCCCGATTTGAAAGGCGCCTTCGAAACGGTGCTGTCACAGTAACGATTGATCCGCTTTTGAAATTGCCGGATGTTCTGATCGAAACAAGTCTTCTTATGCCGTCTCGATTACCGCTTCTAAGGCTCGATGAAGGTGCAGGTCAACTTACCGCCGCTGTCCAGAAACTCACCGGCTTGGATGATTTGATTGCTTTGGGAGCATTGGTATCCGGCCTATGCAATGGTGGTCGCGAATACCTTTCGTATCGGAAAAAAGAGCTCGCATCAGAAAGGATCAGGTTTGAGGCTGCCTTGCAGGAATGTAAGACAGCTCTAACATCGATGGATATTGCGATGCCGGCGTTCGTACCAGGCGATACAAAGTCCTCCGGAAGCGAAGCTGAAAGCTTTGGGAAAGAACTTGTATCTAAGGCCGGAGCGCTTAGCGAAGCTATTCGTGGAGATATTTCACCTGACTTAGATTTAGGAAAGCTGGCTGTTCAGACGCATGTCGCCACAGCTATCGAAACGGCTCGAAGTGAAGTTAGCATGGGGCTTCAATCTCTTGCGACGTGGAACGATCTCGAACTTGTTCATCAGGCACTTAATGAGGAAAACATCAAGGAAATTGATACCGCCATTGCCAGGGCAATCGCTGCAAAAGAAGATGCCTTGAGTTTGTTAAAGAGAAGCGAGGCCGATAACCGATTTCAGTTGAAAGCCTTGGCGGCTCGTTGGCACGTCAACCATGCAATGGGTCCAATCGATAGTTGCCCTCTTTGCAAAAGGGGATTGGAGCAACTGCCGGAGCTAAAAACAGAACTGGAAGAGTTTCGCGCTTTGGGCGAACGCGCAACTCGTCAGTTCAACGACAATATGAATTTAATTTCAGCGGAATTGGATAAGGTCTTTCCGCCCAATCTCAAACGACTTAGCGATGGCTTTCTAGCTTCGGAGCCTAGCGCCTCGCTGGTTCGTGATTTCACCCAGAAATATGTAGCGTCAGCCCGATCAACCGCAATACTAGTCGGTTTCAAAAGGCTAGCAGACAATGCGTTAACAAGGGTACCGTCTGTTGCTCTGAACGAGGATTACAAGGACCTTAGCCAAGCTGCGGAAACTACAGCCGTAGATCGAAAAGTTAAGGTGCTGAGACGACTGCTGTCACTTGGACGGTGGCACGCCGAACATGGTGCTGAATGGTTGGCGTGGTGGAATGGGCACACCCTAATTAGAGAGCCAGAGCTTCGCGTTGAGGGTGCAGAGGAAACTCTTGGAGAGCATCTCCATAGACTGTCGCTCGCTCTACGAGAAGCCGAACCGTATAGAAAAGCGGCTAAGGCAATGCGTGATGCTTGGGCGGCTGGTACTTCGATTTCAGGGATGGAAGATGAGATTGCCAAGCGTAAGGCTGTTGCTGACGAAATAGGCCCGCTCAAGGAACTGTCGGCTTTAGCGGAATCCGTGGCGCGAGACGCAATTAACGGATTATCAGATCGAATTTCACAAAACCTTGACCGCATCCATTTGGCTGAAAATCTGAAGTTCAAAGACACGACCCTGCGGAAAAAAGAAGGGTTGGTGGTGTTTGGGAACCTTGTTAGCGACTACCGAATTGATGCTACGCTGATCGCCAACACATCTTGGCTCCGTGCAGTCTTATGGGCATTCATTTTTTCGCTACGTGAAGAGGCTCTTGAACAACTGGGCAAAGATGCCTTGCCGTTGTTTGTATTTGATGACCCGCAAACGACATTCGATCCCGATCATCGGCATCGATGGTGCCAGCATATCGCAGCAATGCAGCAGCCGCCTCATGACATGCAAGTCATATTGGTGACGCATGACCCGTACTTCGTAGAGTTGATAAAGATTGGCGGCGTGACAGGGAGAGAGGCCACGATTGCTTCGGCCAACCAAGACATTGGATACCTTGGTGTCTTCGAAGGTGATGCATTGGGACGGCGGTGGGAGCGCTTCACGGATAGTCCAACTCCGACATCTGGTCGGGACTATATTGGGAGAGTTCGCGAACATGTTGAAGGATTGCTCCGAATTATGCTTCGTGCCGAAGATGCAAATGTCTCTGCGGTCGGACGGGGTTTTACTGTGGGTAATTCCCGAAGCAAGATTGAGTATCTCCATGCAAAGGGCTTTGCACCTTGGGACCGAGGTGAGTTCAAGGCCTTGATTAAAGTACTGAATCAAAATCTCACGCCAATTAAGCATATGGAGATGGCTCATCATGCCAGCGGCCTTGCACTCGGTATCGCTGAGGCCGAGGACGTGGAAAAGCATTGGAGCAAGGAGCTTCGGCCGGCAATCGAAGCCTGTGCTGCAATAGCCAGAGAGTATCGGCTTCTACATGCTCCATACACCGCGCTGTATAGCCCACCTCCGAAGGTGCAGTTGCCCGAGGGGTATAAGACTTCGGTACGGAAAATTCAGCTTCAAGTCGTTGGCCGCGCTGCCGCACTTAGCAATGGACGCGCTGCAGATGGGATATTTGAATCTTCAGAGTTTGAATCCGGCACTGCCAAGAAAATCGTTCTGGCGCAGCATGCGGCTTATCGGTGCACTTCAGCCACTATGGAACCGGTGGCAAAGATTGGAGATATTGTCCTCGTGAAGGAGGCGGCCGAACCGTCGGCCAAATCTCTCGTCGTCGCGTTGAGTGGYGAAAGAATTTTGGCGCGTCGGTTTGAGATAGCTGATAATCACAGCGATGTGGCGGTTTTGACGGCACAAGCTGTGAACCCCCGAAACATCGCGCCTCCGGTAATAGCGAAGAGAGCTACCTTGACCCTTCATAAGGTAGTTGGTGTGATTTACCAGCATTCAAGTTTGGTACATCGGGAGGGTGATGACGAGGTTGCCGATTGTGGCGGCGCTGCTGCTATCGATCGCATCACAGAGCAGATGATCGGCCTAATCGAAGTTGTCGGACAAAGCGCTGAGCCATATGCACTGGACAAGCAATATCTAATGGTCTCGTCGGAACTTACGTCCTTGACGGCACTGTCGCAGTTTGAGGGTCGCCCCGTTGTTGCGAGTGACAGCTTCGACAACTACTACTTTAAACGGTTGCGTATTACCGGCGACGGGCGAAACGTCGTGCTGGAAAGCCTTGACAGCGGAGGAGGTCATGGTCCGGTCGTGGTGTCYGCGCCGGGCGGTGAAGGAAATAGCCTCAGTCGCGTGTGGCCGGTTGAAGGCGTTCTTTTTGAGCTTCCATATTAAAGGTTGAGCGCCGAAAATAAATATTACTCGTCTCTAAGACCGGGGTGGCTTCGGTAAAAGTTCAGGTATTGCTCGCACAGTTTTCCTCCGCGGCATAATCAGTCGCTTTTCATCGCTTCCCGAGGCTACCCATGCCCGAAAAATCCACCGCCGAAGCCCTTAGCCAGCGCATCCACGCGCGGCTTCTGGCGCGCAGCCACGGCCCGGCGTGGAGCACCATCTCCGTCCACCTGCTCTCCCACCAGCCGCTGGAAACCAATCTCCTCATACCCGCCGTCGCCGAACCCTTGCTGGTCTGGATCGTCTCGGGCTCAGCTCGCATCGAGGAGCGTGACATCGGCGGGGAGTGGATGTCGGTGGAGGTTTCGGCGGGGGATTTTTATCTGACGCAGAGTGAGACGCCCTATGAGATGCGGTGGGAGACGAGTGAAGGCGAGCCGCTTTGCGTCATGCATCTCTATCTCGGGCTGCCGATCTACCAGCGGGCGATATCAGAGGTTTTTGGTGCTGACGGCGCGGAGCGGTTTCGGCTGGCGGATATTTCGGGGGCGYGGGATGAGGCGATTTCGGGGTTGATGGGGATGATCCTGAAAGAGCTGACGGACGCTGCCGAGCCCAGTGAAATGGTTGTGCAGGGCATTGCGCAGGCGCTCGCCGTCCATCTCGTGCGGCAATACGGCAAGCGGGATAGCGCGGTGCCCGCCCGGCGCGGGGCGCTGCCGGCCTTCAAGCTGCAGCTGATCGTGCGGATGATGGAGGCGGGGCTCGATCAGGCTTTCAATCTCAAGAGCCTGGCAGCCGAGGCGGGGCTTAGCGCCTTTCATTTTTCCCGCGTCTTCAAGCAATCGACCGGTTCTTCGCCCTCGGATTATTTCATCCAGCTGAAGATGGCCGAGGCGCGCCGGCTGCTGCGCGAGACGGAGGCCAGCGTCATCCAGATCGCACTCGATCTCGGCTATTCCAGCCCCAGCCATTTCGCGCAGGTGTTCCGCCGGCAGGTGGGCGTCAGCCCGCGTGACTATCGCGGGTAGAGCCTTTTTCTTTTACGCAATTCCGGACGCAAAACCGCTGCACGCTTTTGCTGGAATTACTTTCTTTCGCAGCAAATCCCCGACAGTTTCAGCAAGCGGCCGAGCGAAAGGCCGCGGCCATCTTTGTAGTTTGTTCCCGTCGAAACCAACCGTCTCAGGACGGCAGAAAAGGGAATGAAACCATGTCTCTCCAAGGAAAAGTTGCTCTTATCACGGGCGCATCGAGCGGTATCGGCGCTGCCGCGGCGCTGAAGCTTGCGGCCAGTGGCGCCAAGGTCGGTCTTGCCGCGCGGCGCACCGATCGGCTGGCGGCCCTCTTTGCCGAGATCGAGAAGGCCGGCGGGCAGGGAATAGCGCTGGAGATGGATGTCGTCGACAGCGCTTCCGTTGCGTCAGGCGTCGCAAGGCTCGCTGATGCCTTCGGCACGATCGATATCCTCTTCAACAATGCCGGCCTGATGCCGCTTTCGGATATCGATGCGCTGAAGACGGATGAGTGGCACCGGATGGTGGACGTCAATATCAAGGGCGTGCTCAACACGACGGCCGCCGTGCTGCCGCACATGATCGGCCGGAAATCCGGTCATATCGTCAACACCTCGTCGATTGCCGGCCGCAAGGTCTTTGCGGGCCTGTCGGTCTATTGCGCCACGAAACATGCGATCACGGCGCTTTCGGATGGCATGCGCATCGAGCTTGGCAAGAAGCACAATATCCGGGTGACCTGCGTGCAGCCGGGTGCTGTCGAGACCGAGCTCTACGACCAGATATCGGACCCGGCCGCGCGCCAGCAGATGGAGGAGCTGAAGACGCAGATGGAATTCCTCAAGGCCGAGGATATCGCCGAGACGGTGCTGTTTGCGCTGCAGTCGCCCCGGCATATGGATATTGCCGAGGTGTTTGTGATGCCGACGCAGCAAGCGTGGTGAGTTTTGCCAGGCCAGTCATTGCCAAAGGAACTGGCTGAAAACCATACACCTCCCGGGATTCGTCAAGGCCCGGGAGGCCTATGATCTGCCCGCGGGATATAGGGCAGCGATCAATATTCCGTCGCGAAGAGGGGAGGTCGAACAAATTCGGCTTTGCCCCAGTTTAAAACTTCTAGGCGAAAGTTTATGTTCTTCAAACTATCGTTTTGACGTTGCTTGAGAAGCATACAAACGAGGCGCGATGATTGATCTCTCCTTTCCATGGGCGATCGGGCCTGTTCCCCTCGGCCTGACCATGGCTGGAGCTTACGGCCTATTCTCAGCTTTTGGCGCCCGCAAAGGTGTCTCCTTTACTGCAATTATGTCCATCTTGGCTCTTGTCTCGGGCGTTGCCGCCTTCACGGTTCACCTTTGGCGGCCATCTGTCGATCACATGACGATTGTGTTGACGGCCCAGGCGGTTTGCACCGTTGTGCTTCTTCTCTTGTGCTGGCTTTTGTCGATCGTTCGGAAGTCGGACGGGAGGAATCAGCAGCCGGAGCAGAACACGGCGCAAACTCGGGCGAGCTTCCGGGAAGTAGTCAAGGGGTTGTTGGTAAGTCTCGCATGTCCGCTTGTCATGAATCTCCTTATTTTCTTTTTCCCTTCCACGCCAAACTATTGTCGTAGGCTCGATTATCGCGGTGGTTACAGCGCCAGCGCCACAAAATGTCATCTTCGGGAGAACTTATTTGGACTTCATGATCTCCCACTGGAGATTTATTTCGGTGTCCTTGTTGGTGTATTTGGGCTCGGCTTATTCATTCTGATCGTATTTAGGCTCTGCCTGAAATCAAAAGCCTTCGTCATCACTTGATATCTGGCCAAGCCTGGCGCCTGCAGCCGCATCATTATCGACGTGACATTAAACGACTACCGCCGCCACGACACATGCCCTAGTGAATCAGGACGAATACCGCGCCGGCAAGCAGGACCATCACATGCAGCTTCTACCCAATGAAACCCAGGCTTTCGAGTGGAGCCGGGATGGATATACCGTCAACACCGATCGCGCCCGTCTCGACATGGACATGATCAGCCGCTTCCTTGCCGAGGAGGCCTATTGGTCTCCGGGCATCTCGCGGGCGCTGGTGGAAAAGGCGATCGCGGGTTCCATGCCTTTCGGTCTTTACGGCCCCGATGGCGCGCAGGCGGGTTTTGCGCGGGTGGTGACGGATGGTTCGCTCTTTGCCTATCTGCGCGATGTCTTCGTGCTCGGCGCCCATCGCGGCAAGGGGCTTGGGATGTGGCTTGCGGAGAGCGCTATCAACCATCCGGATCTTTCAACGGTCAAGCGCTGGATGCGGTCTACCAGCGATGCGCACGGGCTCTATGCCAAGCTCGGTTTTCAAACCCTGCAGCACCCGGACCGGTATATGCAGATCATCCGCTAGGGCGGCCGGGCCGGGATAGGCCCCGCTCACCCACCCGCAGGACCCGCGCCTCCATCGGCTGTTCTATGCTCTTCAACGCCGGCATGCGTATCGCGCCTTACGTTCGCGTGACCCTGGTCATATTTTTCGCCGTGTATTGCAAATATTACTCTCGCAATGTTTGTAGGAAATGTCCGCGCTGTGCGCTTATCCATGGGGAGATAGAACTGAATGAGGACGACTGTACTTCTTGGTGCCGCCGCGCTGGCGCTTGCCGGCTGCCAGACTCCGGCGCCGCAATCCGTTGCGGATTCTCAGCGTCCTCCTTCCAGCTCGGTTAAACGCGAGTATGTCGATGCCCTGCGCGGGACCATCAAACCGGGGAACTTCGTGAAGGCCGAGATTTCCAGCGTGGTGCTGCTCGATCCTGAAAAACAGATTTACGCTTATTGCACGCGGACGGCAGAGCGTGCCTACCCGAACTGGTCCTATATCGGCCTTTCCCTGAAACAGAACATGATCGTCGGCCTCAAAAAGAATGACTATCGGTGCCACGACAAGCGGTTGCGCTACTACGATTTTCCTGAGCTGCGGAATATGGCGTACTGACGAGCGAGGCTTTGTATAGTCACCTTGCCAATCGGCGGATCACTTTCCCATGGCAGTCGTAGCGGCTATGCTGTGGCCCGTGGAGGATGAAGGCGAGTTCAGGCAATGCCTCTTACCGCCCAGGCAACACTCTCGAACCCACGCGGTCCATCCTCTGGCCTGCCATCGAGATAGGCCGCCTTCAGCGCCTCCCGCAGCCGCTCCCGCCTGACCTCCGGCAGTCCATCGAAGAAAGCCGAAAACCGTCCCTGCCCATAGACTTTCGGCAGGTAGAAATCGTCGAAATCGGCGTAGTCCATCATGATCGTCAGCCTCGCCTCGGTGACATTGGCAAAGCCCGCGCTTGCAAACAGCGCTCGCAGCTCGCCCTCCGCCGTCATCGGCCGCGGGCCGGAAGGGATGCCGCTGCCTTCGGCTTCGGGTTCGAGGGCGCGGATCGTGTCCCAGAAAAGGCGCCAGCTCGGCATGCCGCCATAGGACCAGACGGCGGCGGCAGCGGTGGCGCCCGGTTTGAGGACGCGGCGCATTTCGGTGATGGCCTTGTCGGCATCGGAGACGAAGTGCAGGACGAGCAGCGAATAGGCGGCGTCGAAGCTCTTGTCTTCATAGGGCAGGGCGCAGACGTCGCCCTGTCGGGCTGATATCCTCGCGTCATCCGAGCGGGCGCGCAGGGCGGCGACAAAGTTCTCCTCGAAGTCGAGGGCTTCGATGGCGATGATGCCGGGGTGGGCCGATAGCGCCAGCGTCAGGCTGCCCGTGCCGCAACCGGCGTCCAGCACGCGGCCGGTTTTGGGCACGCCGGCGAAGTCAAGGAAGGGCGTGGCGAGCTTGCGGCTCCAGCGGCCCATGCTGGCTTCATAGGCGGTAGCGCCCTTGGCGATGAAGGTGGATGGCATGGGCGCTCCTGGCAATTGTGCTTTTGCCGGGCGGATATAGGGCGGGTGGATGGGGTGTCTATTGGGCAAAAGTTTCGTGTGTGCCGCGTGGCACCCCCCTCTGGCCTGCCGGCCATCTCCCCCACAGGTGGGGGAGATAACGAGCCGCCCGACCTTCGCGTCTCTCTACCGTTTCGCCAAGCTATAACGCTGATTGTTTGGGGAAGTCGGTGCGCCCAGCGTTTCTCCCCCACTTGTGGGGGGAGATGGCCGGCAGGCCACAGCGGGGTGCCACGCTGCACAACGTCTCGATTGGCTTCAACTACACCCCAAACAAAAAAACCTCCCGGGCCCTCAAGGGAGCCCGGGAGGCATGACGCACCGGTCGTAGGTCAGGAGTGGATGGCCGGTGCGGGTGGCGGTGTCTCGGGTGCTGCCGGCGTTTGCTCCTCAGTGACCGGGCGTCTCGTCCTCATCAGCTTCAGCACGAAGACGAAGAAGGCCGGGACGAAGAAGATGGCTAGAACCGTGGCTGATATCATGCCGCCGAGGACGCCGGTGCCGATGGCGTTCTGGCTCGCGGCACTCGGCCCTGTGGCGATCGCCAGCGGCACGACGCCGAGGGTAAACGCCAGCGAGGTCATGATGATCGGGCGGAAGCGGACGCGGGCGGCTTCGATTGCCGAATCCATGAGCGATTTGCCTTCGGCGTAGTAGTCCTTGGCGAATTCGACGATCAGGATGGCGTTCTTGGCCGAGAGGCCGATGATCGCGATCAGGCCCACCTTGAAGTAGATGTCGTTGGGCATATCGCGCAGCATCACTGCCGCGACCGAGCCGATGACGCCGAGCGGCACCACGAGCATGACCGCGAGCGGGATCGACCAGCTTTCGTAGAGACCTGCAAGAAGCAGGAAGACGAAGAGGATCGACAGGCTGAAGAGGATCGGGGCCTGGCTGCCGGAGGTGATTTCCTCCGCCGACTGGCCGGACCATTCGAAGCCGAATCCATCAGGAAGCTGCGACGCGAGGCGCTCCATTTCGGCAATTGCCGCACCCGAAGACTGGCCGGGGGCGGGGGCGCCGGAGATGCGAACGGTCGGATAGCCGTTATAGCCGACGATCTGCGGTGCGCCCTTCTGCCACTGGGCAATGGCGAAGGAGGAGAGCGGCACCATGCCGCCGCTGGCATTGCGCACGTTGATCTTCATCACGTCGTCGATCTGCAGGCGGGCGCGATCATCCGCCTGGACGATGACGCGCTGCATGCGGCCGGTATTCGGATAGTCGTTGATATAGGACGAGCCGAGATTGGCGGTGATCGCATTGTTGATGTCGGCAAAGGAGATGCCGAAGGTGTTGGCCTTCTCGCGGTCGATCACCATCAGCACCTGAGCTGCGTCAGGCATGCCTTCGACGCGCATGCCCGTCAGGACCGGGCTCTTGCCCGCCATCTGCATCAGCTGGCCCGCCGCTTCGGAGAGGGCCACCTGGCCCTTGCCGCCGCGGTCCTGCAGGCGGAAGGAGAAGCCGCCGGTGGCGCCGAAGCCTTCGATCGGCGGCGGCGAAAGCGCGAAGGTCGTGGCATCCTTCAGGGCGAAGAGCTGGCCGTTCACGCGGTTGGCGATTTCCTGCACGGTATTGCCGGGGCCGCGGTCTGCCCAGTCCTTCAGGGTGACGAAGGCGAGGGCGGCATTGGCGCCGTTGCCCGAGAAGGAGAAGCCCTGGATCGCCACGATATTCTCGACGGCGGATTCGGTGCGGAAGATCTTTTCCACCTGCTTGATGGATTCGATCGTGCGGTTGGCGCTCGCTTCCGGCGGGCCCTGGATATCGACGATCATGAAGCCCTGGTCTTCATCCGGCACGAAGGCCGTCGGCAGGTTGATGAAGAGATAGCCGAGGCCGATGACGAGGGCGAGATAGACGATCATCATGCGCCCGGCGCGGCGCGCCATGCCGGTGATGCTTTTCGAATAGCCCGCGGTGATGCGCTCGAAATTGCGGTTGAACCAGCCGCCGATGCCGCGCTTGTGGTGGTGGCCCTGCTTGATGGGCTTCAGGAATGTGGCGCAGAGCGCCGGTGTCAGCGACAGCGCCAGGAAGGCCGAGAACAGGATCGAGACGACCATGGTCAGCGAGAACTGGCGGTAGATGATACCGGTCGAGCCGGGGAAGAAGGCCATGGGGATGAAGACGCAGGAGAGAACCAGCGTGATACCCAAGATGGCGCCGGTGATCTGGCTCATCGCCTTCTGGGCGGCGGCCTTTGGCGACAGCCCTTCCTCGGCCATGATGCGCTCGACATTTTCGACGACGACGATCGCGTCATCGACAAGGATGCCGATCGCCAGCACCATGGCGAACATGGTCAGCACGTTGATGGAAAAGCCCGTCGCATACATGACCGCGCAGGTTCCGAGCAGCGCCACCGGCACGACGAGGGTCGGGATGACCGTGTAGCGGAAATTCTGCAGGAAGATGAACATGACCACGAAGACGAGGGCGACGGCCTCGACCAGCGTGTGGATGACCTTCTCGATGGATGCGGAGACGAAGGGGCTGGTATCGTAGGGAACGGAATATTCGATGCCCTTGGGGAAGAAGCGGGAAAGCTCCTTCATCTTCGCGTTGACCGCATTGGAGACGGCGACGGCATTGCCTGTCGACGAGAGCTGGATGGCGATCGCCGCGCTTGGCTGGCCGTTCAGGCGGCTGGTAAAGTTATAGGATTCCGCACCCTGCTCGACGCGGGCGACATCCTTCAGGCGCACGGTGGAGCCATCGGGATTGGCGCGAAGGATGATCTCGCCGAATTGCTGCGGCGTTTGCAGCTGGCCCTGCATCAGCACCGTTGCCGTCAGATCCTGGCTGACGGGGTTCGGCGCGGCGCCGATCTGGCCGGCGGCGACCTGGGCATTCTGGGCGGTGATCGCGGCGTTGATGTCATCGGTCGTCAGGTTCAGGCCGACCATCTTGTCCGGGTCGATCCAGACGCGCAGCGCCCGCTGGGCGGCAAAGAGCTGGGCGCGACCGACGCCATCGATGCGGCGCAGCTCGCCGATGATGTTGCGGGTGATGTAATCGCCGAGCGCCACTTCATCGCGCGTGCCGTCGGTGGAGGTGAGCGCGATGAACATCAGGAAGCCGGAGCTTGCCTCTTCCACGTTGATGCCCTGCGAGCGCACGGTGGCGGGCAGGCGGGCTTCGACGCGGCGGATGGCGTTCTGCACGTCGACGGAGGCCTGGTCGATATCGGTGCCGGCGCGGAAAGTGGCGTTGATGCTGACCGAGCCGGAATTGTCCGAGGTCGATTCGAAATACATCAGGCCTTCGACGCCGTTCAGCTCATCCTCGATCTGGCGCGTCACACCCTGATAGATTTCCTGCGGAGAAGCGCCCGGATAGGAGGTGGAGATGGAGAGCTGCGGCGGGGCGACCTTCGGATATTGCGAGACCGGCAGGAAGGGGATCGCGATGATGCCGGCAATCGAAATGAACAGTGCGAAGACCCAGGCCAGAATCGGCCTGCGAATGAAGAATTGTGCCATGAGTTCTTACTCCGCCTTTGCCGGGGCGGGCGCCGAAGCGTCCGCTGCCGCGTCCGGCTTCCAGGGTTCGGGCGCCACTGTCGCGCCGGGCTGCACTTTCTGGACGCCATCGGCGATGACGGTTTCGCCGCTCTTCAGGCCGGATTCAACGACCCATTCGGAGCCGAGAACCTGGCCGAGGGTAACAGGGCGAAGCTCCGCCTTGTTGCCTTCGGCGAGCACGTAGACCTGCGCCTGGCCGGCCTCGTTTCGGGTCACCGCGCGCTGCGGCACGGTCAGCGCATCCTGGCGCACGGCCTGTTCGATGCGCACGCGCACATACATGCCGGGCAGGAGATCGTCGTTCTTGTTGGGGAATTCGGCGCGCAGTGTCACCTGTCCGGTATTGGGGTCGACATTGGCGCTGGCAAAGAGCAGCCGGCCGGGCTCGGCATAGAGGCTGCCATCGTCGAAGACGAGTTCGACGCGGGCTTCGCCGGGTGCGGTGCTCGCAAGCTTGCCGTCGGCCACCGCCCGCTTGAGGTTCAAGAGATCCTGAGCCGACTGGGTGAAGTCGGCATAAACAGGGTCGACCTGCTGAATGAGCGCCAGATTGGAGGTGCCGTCGGCGGTCACGAGCGCGCCCTCGGTCACCAGCGCGCCGCCGATGATGCCCGAAATCGGCGCACGGACCTCGGTGTAATCGAGATTGATCTTCGCTTCATCGAGGCCGGCCTCGGCACTTGCCACATCGGCATCGGCCTGGGCGACGGCGACGGCTGCCGAATCGTAATCGATGCCGGTCGCGATATTGCGCTCTTTCAGGTTCTGCTGGCGCTCCAGCTGCAGGCGGGCATTCTGCAGTGTCGCCTTGGCGCGCTGCAGCGTGGCTTCAGCAGAGGCGACGCGGACGCGGAAAATGCGGGGATCGATGCGGTAGAGCACGTCGTCCTTCTTGACGAAGGTGCCCTGTTCGAAGACGCGCTCCTGCAGGATGCCGGAGACGCGGGCGCGCACTTCCGAAACGCGGGTGGCGGCAATGCGGCCCGGCAATTCGTTGACCACAGGCACGGCATGGCTCTTCATCTCGACCACGCCGACGGCCGCCGGCGGCATCTGCATGCCACCTTCCTGGGCGAACGTCTGCCCGGCGACCAGTGCGAGAAGGGTCGTGGCTGCCATCAACGCCAAAGGGCGAGGCAGTCTGGTATTGCGCAACATCGGTAACATCCCTTTTTGGCCGCCCCCGGCGGCTTGCTAGGTTATTGCTTTGGTTTCTTCATTTTCACGCAATTCCGGACGGAAGGCCGTTTCAGACTTTTCCTGGAATTGCTTAAGGTATTGTGGTTTCGAGGTTTTCAAGTCTTCGTTTCAGGCTGCTCGGGGAAGGTCGTGTAGACCTTGCGGATATCCTCGAGCAGTTCCTGCCGCTCCTCACCGCTCCAGCGGTGGAAATCGAAGAGTTCGGTACAATAGAAGCCGGTCAGCGCCAGATAGGCCATCAGTGCTGCCCGCGGCTTCGGCCCGGCGGCCATCGCCGCCAGATCGGTCACCACCCATTTGCGGATGATCTGCTGCAGATTTTCCTCGCTCGACATGGAGGCGCTGATCGCCATCGCCACGGCGCGGTCGGTATCGTCAAGCGTCTTGTCAGCAGCCGCGATGCGACCGTAAAGCTCCGGGTGAGGGGTGTCGCTGCTTACCTTCACGCATTCTTCCATATGGGCGATATCGGCGCCGACGCGGCGATCGACCAGCGCTTCCAGCAGTGCGCTCTTGGTCTTGTGGTCATAGACGACGCGCGACTTGCTGACGCCGGCTTCCTTGGCCACCGCATCGATCGACAACCCGGTCGCACCTGATCGTACGACGACGCGCTCGGCAGCGTCGAGAATGTCGTCAGTGGTGATCTTGCGCGTTCGCGTCACGAATACGGTTCCCGGTTTCGTGGATAAAAATACGAACGTTCGGATTTAAATGCAAGTGGTTTTGTTTTGATGGAATGACGGGGCGGTGAAAGGAGCCGGAGCCATAGCGCTGAAAAGCCTGGGAAATATGGGATTTCGGCTCACTCTACCCGCAAAACCCGCGCCTCCACTGGCTGCTCGATACCCTTCAACGACAGCGACCGTGCTTCCGTGCCGCCCATCAGTTCGGGGGCCTGGAGCGTGGTTTCCAGCGAGACAAGAATCTCGCCGGGTGCCGCCTGCGATTCCAGCCGGGCCGCCTGGTTCACCACGCCGCCGATCGCGGTGAAATCGCTGCGGAAGCTGGAGAATTCGCCGATCTGCACGTCGCCCGTATGGATGCCGACGCCAACGCCGAGCGGTTGGCCGATATTGAGGGTGGCCAGCGCCTCGCCGCAGAAACGCTGGATGTCCTTGCCCGCCATGATCGCGGCTGCGGCATGGTCTTTGCGGGTGATCGGGAAGTTGAAGATCGCCATCAGCCCGTCGCCCATCTGCTTGTTGACGATGCCGTCATTGGCCCAGATCGCCTGCGCCGCACGGTCCTGGAAGAGGCTGACGATATGGCTGAGCTCGACGGCACCGATGCGTTCCGAAAGGCCGGTATAGCCCCTGATATCGGCAAACAGGATGGTGGCACCGGAGGTGATGTGGCGCTGTTTCTTCACATATTTGAAGGAGCGCTCGCAGATCGTGCAGATATCGGGGTTCATCTTGCTTCTGGTGATGCCGAAGGCGCGCAGGGGCAGCGAGAGCGGACCGCCAATCGGGATCGGCATATGCATCTGGTCCCAGCAGCCACGGCAGATGCCGGCGCTGCCGGATTTTGCCGGCTGCCCTGATATCGCTGATATCGCCATATGCCGCTTTCCCCCGATCACAGAAAACGAGCTTCTGCCTATCGGGCGGCTTTGGCAACCATTCAGGCTGAAGCGCGGCTGACCTATGGACTATCCGGCAGGATGTTTCGTGTATCGGCCGCATGCAGGCGCTTTTCCGCGAGCGCGATGAAGGCGCGTACCAGCGGCGAAAGGTGCTTGCTGCTCGGATAGACGACATACAGGCCGCCGGAGGCCGTCGTATAGTCCTCGAGCACGCGCTGCAGTCGCCCGTCTGCGATACAGGCGAAGGCGACGCCGTAAGGCAGCTGCGCGATGCCGTGGCCGGCGATCGCGGCCTCCATGACCGCCTGCATTTCATTGGCGGCAAAGCGGCCGGATACGGACACCGTTTCCTGCCCGGCCAAGCCTTCCAGCACCCATTGCGCGTGGGCGGCCGATGGCCCGGCGATGACGCAATCATGGCCTGCGAGATCGTCAGGGGTGGCCGGTTTGCCGGCGCGGGCGAGATAGGCGGGACTGGCGCAAAGCAGGCGATAGGTGGGGCCGAGCTTGCGGGCAATGAGGGTAGAATCCTCAAGGGATCCCGTGCGGAAGGCAAGGTCGATGCCATTATCCACCAGGTTCAGCCGCTCGTCGGTCAGCCGCAGCTCGACCTTGGCCTTCGGATAGGTGGCCATGAATTCGAAGGTCGCTTCCTGCAGGAAGTGGCCGCTGAAGCCGACCGGCGCCGATATGCGGATCGTGCCGGAGGGTTCGGCCTGCGCTTCGGCAAGCCTGTTGTTGGCGCCTTCGATCTTCCTGAGTGCCTCGCTTGCCTCCTCATAATAGAGCCGCCCGGCCTCCGTCATGCCAAGGCTGCGGGTCGTGCGCTGCAGCAAGCGCACGCCAAGGTCACGCTCGAGGGCTGCAACCCTGCGGCTGACCGTCGTCTTGGGCATGCCGAGCAGACGGGCCGCCGCAGTGAAGCTGCCGGTTTCGATGACGCGGGAGAAGATCACGATGTCGTTGAGATCGATCATTGTTGCTCTCAATGGGACGATGTTTGGCATTTTTAGGCCATTATGAACCAATGCGGCAATCCTAAATCTGCTCCATCAGCAACTGCCATGAGCAATAGAAGGAGCAGAGACATGAGCAACACCAGAACCATTCTCGTATCGGGCGCCACCGGCCAGCAGGGCGGCGCCGTCGCCCGCGCGCTCGCCTCACGCGGCCATCGCGTCAAGGGGCTGACGCGCAGACCGGACAGCGATGCCGCCCGACGGCTTGCCGCCACAGGCGTCGAAGTGGTCGCCGGCGATCTCGATGACAGGGATTCCGTCGTGCAGGTAGCAAAGGGCGCCGAGACGATGTACCTGATGGGCAACAGCTATGAGGCCGGCATCGAAGCGGAGACGCGCCAGGGTATTGCCGCTGCCGATGCAGCCAAGGAGGCCGGTATCGGCCATCTCATCTACGGCTCGGTCGGCGATGCCGACAGGAAGACCGGTATTCCGCATTTCGACAGCAAATATCTGGTCGAGCAGCATGTCGCCGGGCTCGGCATTCCCTATACGATCAGCGCACCCGTCGCCTTCATGGAAAATACCGTCGCCCCCTGGTCGATCGGCGGCCTGAAACAGGGCGTCTACGCTGCGGCGCTGCCGGCGGCTCGCAAGCTGCAGCAGATCGCCGTCGACGATATCGGCCATTTCGTCGCCGCCCTTGCAGAACGGCGCGAGCAGGTCTTCGGCAAGCGTTTCGATATCGCAGGCGACRAGCTCTCCGGCGAGGAGCAGGCTAAGATTCTCACCGAGGCGCTCGGCCAGCCGATCCGCTTCCAGGAGCTGCCGATTGCGGCCATGCGCCAGCAGAGCGAAGATGCGGCGCTGATGTTCGAATGGTTCGACCGCACGGGCTATTCCGCCAATATCGCCACCCTGCGCCGGGATTTCCCTGATGTTGGCTGGCACAGCTATGCCGACTGGGCGAAGAGTTTTGACTGGAGTGTTCTCGACAAGGCGTGAGTGAGTTCTCGCGTTATGTGGGAGCGACTGCCGCGCCTTCCGTCATCCTCGGGCCTGTCCCGAGGATCTAACCAACGTGCCATTCGTGGAAACGTCGCAGATGCTCGGGAGGAGCCCGAGCATGACAGAGGGTGGGGGTGGCCGTCGTCGTCATATGGGCGGCGCTTGCGAGTGGCGCCATCCTCACGCCTGCGCCGTCGGCCGGATGACGATATCGCCGACATCGACATCGGCGGGCTGCTCGATGGCAAAGGCGATGGCGCGGGCGATCGCGTCAGGCGTGATCGCCATCTCCTCCATGCTCCTGGTTATGCCGGCTTTCATCGTCGGGCTGGTCATGGAGTCGGCGAAATTCGTCTTGATGAAGCCCGGCGAGATATTGGTGACACGCAGGTTCGGGCCGGCCTCCTGCCGCAGGCCCTCGGCAATGGTGCGCATGGCGTTCTTCGTGCCGGCGTAGACGGCCATGGTCGGCTTGATGGTGATACCGGCCGTCGAGAGCGTATTGACGAAATGGCCGAAACCCTGGCGGCGGAAAACGGGCAGGGCGGCGGCGATGCCATAGAGCGGCCCCTTGATATTGACGTCGATCATCTCCTCCCAATCCTCGACCCTCAATTCATCCATCGGCGAGATCGGCCCGATGCCGGCATTGTTGATCAGCACGTCGAGCCTGCCATAGGTATCGCAGGCCAACGCGACCAACGCTTCCAGATCGGCGCGCTTCTTCACATCGACGGCGAGATGGATGGCTTCGCCGCCTCGCTCCCTGATACGCCGTGCGAGGTCTTCCAGCCGGTCGGTGCGTCTTGCGCCGAGCACGATCCTGGCGCCGTGCTCGGCCAGTATAAGCGCGGTCGCTTCGCCGATCCCGCTGCTGGCGCCGGTAATGGCGATAATCTTGTCCTTGATCGGTGACATCTCGTTCTCCTTTGTTATCCCCAAGGATTGCAGCCGCAGCTTGGAGAATCTATGCTGCAGGCTCTGTCATTTCGTCGAGATCGTCCGGAAATCATGATCGATCCCCTGTCGGATGTCTTTTCGCTTGTCGATATCCAGAGCGCCCGCTGCACTCGTTTCGAGGTCGGCGGCCAATGGGCCTTTCGCTTCCCGCCGAAGCCGGCGCTGAAATTCGTCGCGGTGCTGAGGGGCGGGTGCTGGATAATTTTGCCGGGCGAGCCGCCCTTCAGGCTTGATGCCGGCGATACGTTCCTGCTTGCCAATGCGCCTGATTATGTGATCGCCAATGATCTCCAGAGCGAGCCGGAGGATGGCATCGCCTTTTTTGACTGGGAGCATTCCAATATTGCCCGGCATGGCGGCGACGAGACGGCGCTGATCGGCGGCAGTTTCATCATATCCGGCGGCAATGCGCAGCTTCTGCTCGATGCGCTGCCGCCCTTCATCCATATCCCCGCAAGCGACCGCGCCGCCGCGCTCCTCAGCGCCACCCTCGCCACTCTCGATGACGAGCTCGGGACCGGCGAAATGGGCTCGACGCTGATGACACGGCGGATGGGCGATATCCTGCTGGTGCAGGCGCTGCGCGCCCATGTCGCCCGTGCCGGCGCAGACAATGCGGGCTGGATCGGCGCGCTCGGCAATCCCGCAATCGGCAAGGCGATCAGCCTTGTTCATAACGACCCGGGATACCGCTGGACGGTGGGCGAGCTCGCAAGCCGTATCGGCATGTCGCGTTCTGCCTTTGCAGAGCGCTTTCGCGACCTGGTCGGTGTTGCGCCCCTCGATTACGTCACCCGCTGGCGCATGCATCGCGCCCGCGAGGCACTCCGCCGCAAGGAGGCAACGGTCTCAGGGCTTGCCGCGACCCTCGGCTATTCCTCCGAAAGCGCCTTCGGCAATGCCTTCAAGCGTGTCTTCGGCCGTGCGCCGAAGCGCTACTGGCGGGATGCCTGATCGGGCGGACTCCTGGCGCTCTTGACGACGCGCCGGCGGACGCCACTTCAATCGTCACTCAAAGTTAGGATTCTGGCGGGGGGGGCGTTGCACCGGTTTGATCATTATCTCGTTTTCATTCTGCTCACGCTCGGCGGCGGGCTTCTCATCGGTMTCATCAATCTGCCGGATGAATGGTACCAGTCACTCGCCAAGCCCTGGTTCACGCCGCCGAACTGGCTGTTCGGTCCGGCCTGGACGGTCCTTTACATCCTCGTCGGCATTGCAGGCGCGCGAACCTATGCGCGCAGCAGGCGCTCACCCGTCATGACCACCTGGATCGCCCAGCTGGTGTTGAATTTCGCCTGGTCGCCTGCCTTCTTCGGCCTCAGATCCCCGAGCCTGGGGTTGATGATCATCATCCCGCTGCTCCTGCTGATCCTTGCCTTCATCGGCCTGTCGTGGAAACGTAACCGGATATCGTCGGTTCTGTTCATGCCCTATGCCGTTTGGGTGGCTTATGCGACGGCGCTCAATGCCGCCATCGTCTCGATGAACTAGAGCCTTTCCGGCGAAAACGGATTCGCCTTCAGTGCTCTAGCTTATTGTTTTCTCTGCAATTCCGGACGCAAAATCGGTTCCCATTTTTGCTGGAATTGCTCTAGATAGACGGGAACACACGGTCAGTGGAATTTCCCATTCGCCTTGTCGGCGATGGCAGCACCTGAGATCAGGCGGTTGCGGTCGGAGGTCCAAGCGGCGACAAATTCCTTGCGCACCGCATCGGGAAAAGCCGTGCCCGCCAGAGCGGACTCGCTCGGGGCGCCCGGGGCAAGCGCCAGCTCGGCCCTGGTGGTAGACGCGATCCGCGCATAGGTGAAAGCGCGCGTGATCGGATCATTTTCCGCAGTTTGCGGAGCGCATTTGCCGCCTTGCGGCGGGCGTGAGGTCACCGCGGCCGTCCTTACCGTCACGCCATCGCGGAACAGAAAACAGTAGGCCTTGTCTGGCGGGCCACCGATCACGGACTGCGGCTCGATCACATAGCCGCGCACCGGAAACTGGGCATTCGAAGCCGACCAGATGCGCTTCTCGATGTGGCGCGCGCAAGCCTTCATGTCGGTCGCTCCGGCGTCGCGGCAGGCGGAAACTGTCCAGCGTGCCAGCTGTGCGGCGCTCGGCAAGGCGAGCGTCACCGTCGCCTCGGTGTTCAGTTCTCTGTAGGTGCAGCGCAGGAGTTCGACGCCCGGCCAGTCGTCAGCCGCCGTTGGCGAGCAGGATGACCTCATATACTGGCCGCCGCTGATGCGCATCTCGAAGCGATGTTCCATTTCAGCCACCAGCGATGCCGGGTCGGTTTCTGCCGCCTGCGTGACGCGCGTGGCGCAACCGGCGACCACAATGGCAAGCCCAACGTTTCTCAAGGTCATAAGAAGCAGCTGCTGCATTTTACCGTCCGTACAAAATATTTATGGGAATTACTTTCAACCTGCGGAGACATTGGTGTTTTTATTGTCGTTAATATTGCACAATCTAAGATTAAATGAAATAGTCACTTGGGTTGCTCACGTTGCACCGGAGCCGAGCAGGAGGAGCCGCAGACCATGTCTCTTTACATGCTTCAACTATCCCGCGTTTTAGTGACGCTTGGCGTCGCGATGCTCGCTATTCACGCTCACGCCGCGGAACCGCCGGCGAGCTCCGCCGACGTCCTCAAAGCCGTCGAATTCTCCGCTGCGACGCCGCTCGACGAGTCCTACCGGGGAGAGTTTGTCGGTTGCGACGGCGCGGCCGGACAGAGCAGGAAGGATAAGTTTCTCGGTTTTAACCTGAGGCTTCCAAACGTCGCGGAATCGAAACAGTACTACCTGTGCAGTCGCGACCCCAGCAATGTGAAGGCGTTGCTACGTCTCAAGGACGGCGCGATCTACTGGCGCAGCAAGATGGCGCTCGATGTCGATGGATCCTGGGCGGCATGGAACGGTCTGCCCGGCGCTACGGACCTGAAGGAGACGTCCTATAAATGGCCAGGTTCACCTAATCCTTCCGCGCAGTCCGCGCAAATCGATCCGGACCGCATTCCCTTCATCGTGATGCCGACGGCCGGCCTTTCCAAGATAACCGGCAGCAAGAGCGGTGAAATGGGTCGCATGTTCGCGGGCAAGACCGGACTGCGGCTCGGCGATATGGGGGTCGTCGTCTACAAGGACCGGTGGACGCCGGTTCTGATCGCGGACGGTGGTCCTTTCATGCGGCTCGGTGAGGGATCGAGCAGGGTCTTCGAGGCAATCGGCGAAAGCCGTTGCAAGAAGTGGAACAGCGATGGAACTGCCTGCGTCGGGCCGGGACACGTTTATCCCTACAAGAATTTCGGGCTCGGCCACGATGTGATTTTCATCGTCTACCCAGGCAGCCGGGACACCGATCTGAAGCCGGAGAACGCCATCTCGAAATTATGTGCCTTTGCCAAGCAGAAGCTCAACCTGACGGGCGGCGCAATGTGCCCGTGATGTTTCCAAGCAAACAGGAGAGGAGTTTGCGATGCGTTACCTTTTGACCCTGGGCATTCTCATACTCGCCGGTACGACCGGCCAGACGAGTGCAGCGATTTTCGGAAAATGCAAATTCGACACGGAAACCATGGCCTTCGCCGGAAATTCCACCGAACAGGCGTCCTGTCTGCTGCGCAAGGTGAAAATACTGGGAAATGTAGATGCCGCGCCGGCGCAGCTGCCGTCCAATCTTGCCGGCTTCATCGGCAAACCGGTCGATATCTCCAAGGCCAAGGTGCAGCATGAAATCTCCGCCCAGGGGCTCACCGAAGCCGGGCTCGGAGGCAGTCTCGACGCCCCGGTATCCCGTGGCAACTCGAACAATCCGCATGCGCCGTTCGCGCGCTATTTCGTCATTCACGACACGAGTTCGCCGAATTTCGGGAACGTGGCGCAGTTTCCCGCCGACATTGATACAAGCAACCAGGTCAATCGGCTTGACGGGTTCAAGAGCGCGTCGAACGCCAAGGCGCACATATTTCTCAACCGCCGGGGCGAGATTTATGTCGGCCATGATTTTGGCGTGCCCTGGCGCGCAACCAAGCTGGAACTGCAGATAGGAACCCTGGCGCGTGGCATGTTCCTTCACATCGAGAACGTCCAGCCGCGCCGGAAACACCCGAGCCAGCCCGACGGCAATGCGCCGATGCCGGGTTTCTCGCAAGCCCAGTATGATCGCCTCGCGCTTCTTTATCTCGTGGCGAGCATGCGTGCCCAGACTGGCCTCGTTCCGGCATTTCATGCGGCAATCGATCAAGGCCTGAGCGACGGGCATGACGACCCGCAGAATTTCAGCCTGGAGGATTTCGATGCCGCATTCGGACGCCTGCTCGTCAAAGTGAAATAGCTTAGCGCGCCCCGAAAACCATAGGGCAACTGCAGCAAACCGGGACGCGGTCTTGCGGCCGAATTTGTGTGAAACGAAGACAGCCGATTTGCTTGCGGCGTGGCTCGCGCAGCCCTAATGTCGGTGCAGACATTGTCCCGTTTACTTGCCTCTTTTGGGGGGACTGCGATGCCGTCGAGTTTCAATGTCGAAAGTGCAGATGGTTACGAGCGGCTGATGGGGCGCTGGAGCAAGAGGCTCGCGCCCGGGCTGATCGATTTCGCCGGGCTTGCTGATGGGGAAAGCATTCTCGACGTCGGCTGCGGCACGGGAAGCCTCGCCTTCACACTGGCGGAAAATCCCGGTCTCAAGGCGATCTCGGCGATCGATTTTTCGCCCATCTTCGTGGAAGCTGCAAACCGGTGCAACACGGACCCGCGGGTAGCGATCCGTCAGGCGGATGCCTGCGCGCTTCCCTTCGAGGATAACAGCTTCGACCGGGCACTGTCGCTGCTCGTGCTGCATTTCGTGCCGGAGGCCGGCAAGGCGGTCGCCGAGATGCGGCGTGTCGTGCGTCCGGGCGGTGTCGTTGCCGCCGCCGTCTGGGATCATTATGGCGGCATGTCCGGCATGCGCATGATGTGGGATACGGTCACCATGATCGACGCCAATGCGCGGGCGATGCGCCATCGCTATTCTTTCCAGCCGATGACGCAGCCGGGGGAAATGAAGGCGAGCTTTGTCGGCAACGGACTTGTCGATGTCGAGGAGACTTCGCTGACGATCCGGATGGATTACGGCTCGTTTGCCGATTACTGGGACCCGATCGCGTCAGGAGAAGGCCCGCTCGGCAAGTATGTGGCGGGGCTGGATGCGGAGATGCGCAAGGCGGTCGATACTGCCGTGAAGGATGCCTATGAGGCTGGTGAGCCCGATGGGCCGCGCTCGTTTGCCTCGGTTGCCTGGGCTTGCCGGGGCAGGGTGCCTGGGTGAGCTGACGTAATTGCAGCGATGAAGCGTTGTGCTGAGCCAACCCCCTCCGCCTTCCTGGGCAGAGGGGTGCGAGCACTGCCATCATCCGCAGTTGGCTCTATTCCCGCCGAAAGCCCTGCGACTGGCTCTGGCCACCACCGCTCTGCGACTGCGACTGGCCGCCCATCCGTTCGTCACCGCGCTCCGCTTCCATCTTCCTCGCGCTATCACCGAGCGTCTCGCTGCTGCCGGATGCCATCTTCGGCACGCCGGTCTCCTCGCTCAACTGGGTGTCATCGGAGACGGCGGGCTGCTCGACGGTATAGGCGCGCACGCGCAGCGACCCGTTGTTGACGTCACGCCTGCCGACGCGCGGGTTTTCCCCGGCGCCGGGACCGGCCTCATCCGACACGGTCGCCGATGCCATGGCGCGCTCCGTGGCAGTCGTATCTGGCGCGAAGGCGTCTTCTGAAACGGTCATGTCGCCTTCCGCTGCTCCCTTGCGGTTATAGCTCGAGACGGCATAGGCCTCGGTCGAGCGCTGCGCCTCCCAGCCTTCGCGCCGCCAGTGGTCGGCGCGCTCGTCCATGTCGATCGAGCCTTCATCGTCAAGAATATCGTGCGCGGTTTCATAGCTCGCATCGTCGACCTGCACAGAAACGAGGAAGCCGCCGCGGCGCAGGCCTTCGGCATAGACGGCGCGGTCATCATCGGGGAAGAGCCAGCCCTCCAGCTTTGCCCAGAAACCGGAGCGGTCGTCGCTTGCGACATCGGCGCGGTCGCCATCGGCCTCGTAGCCGGGCATGAGGCGGATCGAATCCATCGGGATGCCCGCATCCTTCAGGCGCTCGACGGTACTATCGGCGGCGTCGCGGCTGTCGAAGAAGGCGGTGAGGTTGCTGTTTGCCGTGCCCGTTGCAAAAGTTGGCGCGGTCTCACTGTAGGGATTTGCCATGTGATCACTCCCTGGCGTTATCATCATCCTGGATGCGCTCTGTGCCACCGCTGCATTCGCAGCCGCTTTGGCGCCCTGCTGATGACAACGGCCGCGATTCCGGAAGGTTCCATGACGCCGGCAATGGGATCCTGCCTGCCGGATCCGGCCATTATTCCTCTTCAATCCCCTGGTGAAGATGGCTATTCCGGCACCGCTGAAAACCGGCGCGCCGCAGCCGATCGCCGATATCACGCACCGGAGTTGCGGCGGTCGCGGTAAAAGCCGAGGCTGACGACATTTGGCCCAAGGGCTCTTTCCTGCGGCACTTTGGCAGGCTCTTCGGTCACGTCGTCCGGCTCTTCGGCGGGCTGCGGAGCGTCCGTCACCGGCGCCTCGGCCCGCGCCCGCAAATCCCTGACATTGCCATGGAGCTGCGCCACCAGCTTGCGATAATAATCGACAATCCGCTGATGCTCTTCGCGTGCGATATACCGCTCCTGAAACCACTGAACCATGTCATTCCCACCTGCTCGATTACAGGAGGGAAACTTCCCGCCGCGGGAGGCGGTTCCGGAGGGGTTCTCGTATGGTTAAGTTTCCGTTGCGGTCGTGGGGAATACGGAGTGCGCTGTTCAGTTCGCGGGACGGCCTTGCCATTTACTCGGCGCATCGCCGGGCTTGTCCCTGATATCTTCGCCCGTAAGCGGTATTCCCTCGTCACAGTTGTCCGCTACTTCCGCCCTGACCCAAATCTTCATGCAGTCGTCAATCGCAGATGCCATCGTCTGCACGATGGCAGGTTTTCGGTTTCGGTCTCTGATCAGTTCAACCCCAGGCCAAGAAGGATAGGTAGCATGAAAGTTCTGCTCGTACTGACTTCACATGACCAGCTCGGCAATACCGGCAAAAAGACGGGCTTCTGGCTCGAGGAACTCGCGGCCCCTTACTACGCATTCAAGGATGCGGGCGCCGAGATGACGCTGACTTCCCCCAAGGGCGGCCAGCCGCCGCTCGATCCCAAGAGTGACGAGACTGAATTCCAGACCGATCTCACGCGGCGCTTCAATGCCGACGAGGCCGGCAAGGCGCGGCTCGCCAACACGGTGCGGCTCGACAGCGTCAACCAGGCCGACTACGACACGGTCTTCTATCCCGGTGGTCATGGTCCGATGTGGGATCTGGCCGAGGATGCCAACTCCATCAAGCTGATCGAGTCCTTCATTGCGGCCGGCAAGACCATCGCTCTCGTCTGCCATGCGCCGGGCGTGCTTCATCATGTGAAAAACCCTGATGGTACGCCCTTCGTGGCCGGCCGGCAGCTTACCGGCTTCACCAATGGGGAGGAGGAAGGCGTCGGCCTGACGAAGGTCGTTCCCTTCCTCGTCGAGGACGAACTCCTCAGCCTTGGCGCGATCTTTTCCAAGGTCAAGGACTGGGGCGTTCACACCGTTACCGACGGGCAATTGATCACCGGCCAGAACCCGGCATCGTCTGGCCCGGCCGCGCTGGTCCTGATCGACGCGCTTCGCAAACAGGGCAAGTAACTCGCTCCAGCACCGGCCAGGAAAATCGGAATCGATTTTCGGAAAGCCTGATGCGCAGATCCGAGGAGTTAGAGCGTCCCTTGTGCGTCCGGATGGACCACGGCGGTCAAATGAGACAGGCGCAATCAGGCGCTTGTCTCACATCGTCCCATCATCGCGGCCGCCGGATCGCCCGCACCTTGCCGCTGCCGCCGCCGCCGGCGTAGAACACACCGTCACCATCGGACTCCAGCCCGGAAACACCTGTGCCTTCGGGCATCTCCAGCCGCTCCAGCACGTCACCCGTCTTCGGATCGATCCGGCGCACGTCGCTCTTGTCGTCCTCCCAGGTCRCATGCCAGAGCTCGCCATCGACCCAGGTGACACCCGTGACATGGCGCTTGGATTCGATCGTGCGCAGGATCGTGCCGGTTTCTGGATCGATCTCGTGGATGCAGCGGTCGCGGTACTGGCCGACCCAGAGGCTGCCCTCGCACCAGGCCATGCCGGAATCCGCACCCTTGCCGGGAGCAGGAATGGTGGCGACGACGGTGCCGGTTTCGGGGTCGATCTTGCGGATCTTGTCTTCGGCGATCTGGAAGAGATAGCGGCCGTCAAAGGCGGTGCCGGCATGAGCGGCGACGTCGATGGTGGTGAGCTCGGCACCGCTTTCGGGGTCCAGCGCCCGGAGGTTTTCACCGGCGGCGAACCAGACCCGGCTGCCGTCATAGGTGACGCCGCCGACATTACGCGCGCCTTCGAAGGGGCCGTATTCGCGGATGATCTCTGCCTGTGATGTCTTCATGGTGTTCCATCCTCTGTTTCAGGAGAGATGCTATTCGCTCGGCAGCGGACCGGGGAGTAACAATGTTGTCGGGAAGCCGACGACCGGCGGCATCATCCAGCGCCGCGCCGGGCCATTGCCGAAATACTGCACCTTGCCGGCCTCTTCCAGCGTTTCCAGCGCCCGCTGCACGGTGCGCGAGCTCAAGCCCAGCGCAATCGAAAGCGCCGTGCTGGACCAGGATTCTCCATCCGCGAGAAGCGCCAGCAACGGGGCGTGTTCCTCCTCGACCGGTGGGGCAAGCACCACGACATTACGGCCGCCGAGCGGGATCAGCATGAAACCACCGCTTGTCGCCTTCACCTCGGCAAGGTTGGCAAGCGCCGCGCGCAGCCGGCCGATCTCGACACGCAGACGCGCCCGGTGGGATTCATCGGCATGGCGGGCGCGGAAGGCGCGGACCAGCAGAAGGGAACGGATGACATCTGATGGTGCTGCTTCGGCAAGCGTGCGGGCGAGCATGAAGAGCACCGGGCGGCTTGCCAGCGGCAGGATCTCGCTGCCTGATCGTATCACGTTGCGGCAGGCATCGATGACCAGCGTGTCGGAGGCAAGCAGCGCCTCGACTTCCTGAAGCTGCAAAAGGCGCTCCGTGCCGCTATCGATCAGCCGGGCGGCGGGCGCTTCCAACACCTTTGCCGCCTCGCGCACCTCGATGGCAAGTGCCGGGATATCGGCCTTCGACGCCGCTTCCGCCGCGCGTGCCAGCGCTTGCCTCGCCGGCTCCGTGCGCAGCCGGCGGATCGCGACGCCGGCAACGGCAAGCTCATGGCCGGCACGGGCAGCGGGCGGCAGCGGTGAGGGGTCGAGATCGGCGAGCAGCTTTTCAGCCGCATCCAGATGGCCGATCAGGAGCAGGCGGCGGATCTGCAGATTGCGGGCGTGGGCGGCATTGACGCGGTCGCCACGCCTTGCGAGCGTCAGGCGAGCGGCTTCCAGCGCCTTTTCCGGCCAGGTGAGATCGCGCGAGACCAGAGCGATCTCGGCTTCGGCGACGATGCAGCGGGCGCGCGCCACCGCCTCCCGCGGGCCGAAGGCGCGGGCCGCACTCTTCAGCAGCGCCTTGGCGCGGGCGAGATCGCCGAGCTGAGCCATGGCAATGCCGCGCAGGGCGAGCGCCGGCGGGTCGTCGCGCAGGGCCACGCGCTTCATCGCGCCCAGCGCATCGCCGGCGGCCAGCGCCTGTGCGGCAGCAACGATCAGCGAGTCCATCGGAATCCCGTCACACTTGTAACTCCCACCTCTTGGGCAACAAGACCTAGTTTATTCCCTATCGGCAGGCAACGGGCCGGCCGGCACCGAAGTTTCAACGCTAATGAGGAGAAGACCCATGATGATGCACAAGACCGGAACACGGGCGGAATGGCTGCAGGCGCGCATTGCGCTGCTGGATCAGGAAAAGGCGCTGACGCGCCGCAGCGACGAGATCGCCGGCATGCGCCGGGATCTGCCCTGGGTGAAAATCGAGAAGGATTATCGGCTGGAGACGGAAACCGGCATGAAGTCGCTTTCGGAGCTCTTCAAGGGCCGCTCGCAGCTGCTCGTCTATCATTTTATGTTCGGCCCGGACTATACGGCCGGCTGCCCCTCGTGCTCGTCGATCGCCGACGGCTTCAACGGCGTCGTGGTCCATCTCGAAAATCATGACGTCGCCTTCAGCGCCGTCTCGCGCGCGCCGCTTGAGAAGCTTCTGGAGTTCAAGCGCCGCATGGGCTGGACTTTCGACTGGGCCTCTTCCGATGGCAGCGATTTCAACCGGGATTTCAATGTCTGGTTCACGCCGGAGGAGCAGCAGAGCGGCGGCATCGACTATAACTACCGCCGCGAACCGCCGATCCCCAATGTGCTGCAGCAGAAGCCGAGTAGCGGCGAAAGCCCGGCCGACCTGATCGCCTCGATAACTGGCACCGACTTCACCACTTTCATCCGCGACCGTCCGGGCCTCAGCGCCTTCGTGATGCAGGGCGGCGACATCTACCACACCTATTCCTCCTATGCTCGCGGGCTGGATGGCGTGTGGGGCATGTACCAGTGGCTCGACCGCGCACCGCTCGGCCGCAACGAGGAAGGTGTCTGGTGGCGGCATCATGACCGGTATGGGGCAGGGCAATGAGCACGCCCTCGAAGATGGAGGCCGGCGACAGCGCCGGCCCGCTCCTGTCCGGCATGGCGCGGTGGCTGTCGCTGGCGGCGGCACCGGTCTTTGCGGTGATGGCAGTTCTTTCGGCGAGTGAGCCGGCGGCCGAGATGATCTGCTCGATGAGCGGCATGCAGATGCAGGGGGCGTCGGTCTTCAGCGGCATGGTGCTGATGTATGTGTTGATGAGCCTGTTCCATATCGGGCCTTGGCTCAAGTGGATGGGCGGCGAGGGAGGCTTTCGCCGCCCGTAGGCGACGGAGGTTCGGCATATCATTGCCTTGGGATAAATTTGACCAAACGTTGCATATTGCCTGTGTGCCCGAATAAGTCGTATGAAGCCCAGGTTAATGTCGGCGCTGTTTTGGGGGCGGAATATTGCGGAGATTTGCGATCTCGTGCGGGCTGTTGATAGCCTTGACGGCCTCCGTGTCGGCTTTCAGCCAGGAGGAAAAACTGGACCCGTCCTGTGCGGAGTTGAATGACGCCTATGCCGCGACGCGGTCGACCACGATATACAGCGAGAAGCTCTACGATATTGATGCGGATGGCGAGCGCAAGCTTCAATTTGAGCACCGGTTCAATCAGGATACGGAGTATCACAAGCGGGTGGAGGCGGCGGACTGGGAGCGTTATCCCCGCTTGAAGCGGGCTCTCAGTGACGAAAACGGCCCAAAATACACATCCTGCGCGTTCATCGCCGAAGAGATGGAGGGTGGTGAGTCCGTCTGGCATTACAGCGGCATGTGGCACCAGAAATCCATCGAGGCTGATATGCATGTCTGGTTCCGGCCAAAAGACAAACGGTTTGTCCGGGTCGAGAGGCGCTTCAGGGATGCGGAATACGCGAGGTCGGAATTTGGATCGACCAGCGGCACCGTTCTGGAAGTCTTTGATTACGATCTCCGCAGGAGTGCTGCGCCTGACGGACCTTTCGATGACGGAAACTGGATTTCAAGGACTTGGAATGGGATCGCGAGCGGCCTTCCAGGCGGTAACGATGACACAACGGAGAAGTAAATCTGGCTTCTGGTTGCCTGTTTGTACGATCCCCAATCGCGCCAACGTGATGGAACCGGGTCAATAACCCTGACGTTTCCGCCTCGCTGTCTCCCGGCAGCCAATGCCCATCCTGGGCACCCCTTCCGACGGCATCCGGAATTGCCCCGCCTCGCCGCCGCTTTCGGACGGAGGAAACGCATATGTCCGCATTGGCAAGTCTGCGCGCGCTCACCCCGCAGCAGCGCAACACCGTCATCGCCAGCTATCTCGGCTGGACGCTCGACGCCTTCGACTTCTTCATTCTCGTCTTCGTTCTCAAATATATCGCCGAAGAGTTTCACACCGACGTTCCCACGGTCTCCGTGGCGATCTTTCTCACCCTTGCCATGCGGGCGCTCGGCGCCCTGATCTTCGGGCTTGCGGCAGACCGATACGGGCGGCGCATCACGCTGATGGTGAATGTGATGCTCTATTCACTGTTCGAATTCCTCACCGGTTTTTCGACCGGCCTCACCATGTTCCTGGTGCTGCGCGCGCTCTACGGCATCGCCATGGGCGGCGAATGGGGCGTTGGCGCCTCGCTCGTCATGGAGACTGTGCCGGAGGAAAGCCGCGGCGTCGTCTCGGGTATCCTGCAGGCGGGGTACCCTTCCGGCTATCTGCTTGCTTCGCTGCTGTTCTTCCTGCTCTTCCCCGTCATCGGCTGGCGCGGCATGTTCTTCGTCGGTGTTCTGCCCGCGCTGCTGGTGCTCTATATCCGCCGCAGCGTTCAAGAGAGCCCGGCCTTCCTGAAACGCCAGCAGCAGGGTGGTGGTCGGCCGTTCCTGACGGTGTTGCGCGAAAACATTCCGCTCTTCATATGGGCGGTGCTGTTGATGACCGCCTTCAATTTCTTCAGTCACGGCACGCAGGATATTTACCCGACCTTCCTCGAAACCCAGCGCAACTATTCGAGCTATACAGTCGGCGCGATCGCCATCGTCTACAATATCGGCGCCATCCTCGGCGGGCTGTTCTTCGGGGCGCTGTCGCAGCGCATCGGCCGCAGACGAGCGATCGTCATCGCCGCGCTGATCGCCGTGCCCATTGCCCCGCTCTGGGCCTATGCGCCGGGGCCGGTGCTGCTCGCGATCGGCGCCTTCCTGATGCAGTTCTTCGTGCAGGGCGCCTGGGGCATCGTGCCCGTGCATCTCAACGAGCTTTCTCCCGACGAAGTGCGCGGCACATTCCCCGGCTTCGCCTATCAGCTCGGCAATCTGCTGGCCTCGGGCAATGCGACGATGCAGGCGAGTTTGGCGTCTCATTGGAACGGTGACTACGCTAGCGCGTTGGTCATAGTAGCCGCCCTAGTTGCCGTCGTAGTCGCGGTGCTCTCCTGGTTCGGCCACGAGAAGAAGGATGTGCGTTTCGGCATGGAGGAAGCCGAAGAGCCGCGTGGCGCGATGAGAATCTAGCGCTGCCCGTGGCTACGAAGGCCGGTGGCGAAAGCTGCCGGCCTTTCCTTGCGCGCTGACTGTTTCATTGGGGCGTGTGTCCGCGCGAATGCTTAATTCTGGTACGATTTTCTAGGCCCGGCCGGTTTCTCCTTTTTTAAGGTCATAGTCCTAGCGTATCCCGAGCGCCGGTCATGTATTGCGTCCCGCCGCGAGGATTTATGGGTTCTACCGAAAATTTCGCCTTCCTGTTACCGGTCATGATGCTGACCTTCGGCTGCACGTTTCTCATTGTCGGCCGGTTCGGGTCGCGAGAGGCGAAGCTCTGGGGGCCGGGTTATCTCTTTGCCGCCGTTGCCTTTTTGATGCCGCTGACGGCGGGTGCGCTGACGGACCAGTATGCCTCGCTGATTGCCGATGCCCTGTTTCTTGCGGCTTTCTTCTTCTATGGCGGCGCGCTGCTTGCCCGCTTCGGGCGGCCGTCCTATCTGCGCTGGCGCCTTGGTTTCACGCTGGTGACCTATGCGGGCATCCTCTATTCGTCGCTGGTTGCCGAAAGCATTCCGGCCGAATTGCTGCTCGACGATCTCGGCTGCGCCGCTCTCCTGACCTTCGGCATCATCGAGAGCCTGCGCCGCATCCGCCACGGAGCCGACCGGGTGCTGCTTGGCGTCTCCGGCCTCGTCGTTGCCGAAATCCTCGTCCGCAATGCCGTCCTGGTTTTCATCGCGCCCTCCTATGGTGGTCCTGATGGTTTTCTTGCCTCGCAATATGCCTTCTTCATGCAGGTGGGCGCCTCGGTTTTCGCTCTGATGTTTGCGCTTTCCGCGCTTGCGGCGTCCACACTCGATATGATCAACGCGCACCGCGATGCCGCCGAGCGCGATCCGCTGACGGGTATGCTGAACCGGCGCGGCTTCGACAGGATGGTGGCCGACAACGGGCGCACCGAAGGCGCTGTCATCATCTGCGACATCGACAATTTCAAATGGGTCAACGACACCTTCGGCCATGGCTCTGGTGATACTGTCATCCAGGCCTTTGCCGAGATGCTGCAGTTGCGGCTGCCGGAAGGCGGCTTTGCGGCGCGCTTCGGCGGCGAGGAATTCGTGGCCTTCCTGCCGGCAACGCCGCTGGTTTCGGGCGCGGATTTCGCCAACAGGGTGCGGCTTGCCTTTGCCGGCGCCGACCGCAAGGCGATCGGCTTCGACGGCAAGATCACCGCAAGTTTCGGTGTCGCCGGCACCAGTTCGGCCGATCATTCCCTCTATGAGCAGATCGCCCGGGCCGACAAGGCGCTCTATGCCGCCAAGGAGGCAGGACGCAACAAGGTGATGGTCGAAGGCGAGCCCCCCAGCGACATGTCCGGACCGCGTCTTTATCGCGCATCCGAAAAGCACGGCTGCTGAGCGATCGGGTCTTGATTGCCCGGAAACCTCCGGTAAATGGTGCGTTTCCACCCATTTCAGTATTTGCTACAGGATCAGCCCATGCCCTTTTCGCTCAACCCGGCCGCCTTCTGGCCGGTGATCATGCTCGTTGTCTCCAATGTCTTCATGACGTTTGCCTGGTATGGGCACCTGAAACACAAGGGCAGCGCGATCTTCCTCGCCATCCTCGCCAGCTGGGGCATCGCCTTCTTCGAATATTGCCTTGCAGTGCCCGCCAACCGCATGGGCTCGGCGGTCTATTCCACGGCGCAGCTGAAGACCATGCAGGAAGTGATTACCCTGCTGGTGTTCTCGGGTTTCTCGGTCTTCTGGCTTGGTGAGAACCTGACCTGGAACCATGCGATCGGCTTTGCTCTGATTGCGGTGGGTGCTTCGTTCATTTTCCGGGGTTGAATCCAACGATTTCAACAGATTACAAATCGTCCATGTCGGGAAATCGCCGCATTTCCTACACCCTGCCGTCGCAATTGGCTGAGACCTTGTCACCATCAGGTGATGAGGAGGTGAACGGTCATGAGCCTGTCTTTTCCGACGATGGCGGCAATCCGTTTCGGTTACGGGTTGCGGCCGGGCGAGACCCCGCCGCAGACGAAGGATGATCTGATCGGGCAGGTGATGCGCGGCGCGGATATCGTGCCGGGCTTTCCGGTCGGCGGTGTCGAGGCGCGGCATACTGCGATCCTCGATCTGCAGGACCGGTTGCGACAGATCCGTCAGGCCGATGGCGACGATCTCGCCCGCCGGCAGCAGCGGCGGCTCCTGCAGCGTCGCGCGCAAATGCTCTTCCAGATGGATGCCAATGCACGGCTCATGCAATCGGTGCTTTCGCCCGACGGTTTCAACGAACGGCTGGCGACTTTCTGGACCAATCATTTCTCCACCAGCGCCAACAAGAGCCTGCCGATGCGGCTGATCGTACCGCTTTACGAGGCCGAAGCGATCCGTCCTTACATGGGCGGCAAGTTCGCGACGTTGCTGCGCAGCGCCACCGAGCATCCCTCCATGCTGATCTATCTCGATCAGGCGCAGTCGCTGGGGCCGGATTCCAAGGGAGGCATGCGGCGCAACAAGGGGCTGAACGAAAATCTTGGCCGCGAACTTCTGGAATTGCACACACTCGGCGCCGGCAGCGGTTACACGCAAGCCGACGTGCGCTCGGCGGCCATGGTGCTGACCGGGCTGACAGTCGACCAGGAGGAAATGGAGACCGCCTTCCGGCCGCAGATCTCCGAGCCTGGCGAACATGAGGTGCTTGGTGTGAGCTACGGCGGGGCGAAGCGCACGCGCAAGGATTACCTTGCCATGCTCGACGATCTCGCGGTCAATCCGAAAACGGCCGAGCATATCAGCCGCAAGCTCGCGGTGCATTTCATCTCCGACCAGCCGCCGCAGGAGATGATCCAGGCTATGAGCGAGGCGTGGAAGAAAACGGATGGGGAACTGTCCGCCGTCTACCGCGCCATGCTCAACCACCCGGCCGCCTGGCGGGACGAGGGCGCCAAGGCGCGCCAGCCTTTTGATTATATCGTCACCGGGCTTCGGGCGCTGAACAGCGGTGCTGACACCGGCGATGTCGCCGCCTTCATGCAGGCCTATCGGCAGGACGATACCGACAGCGACGACATGATGGCGACGCCGAAAAAGGATGCGGYGCCCGCAACCGACGGACAGGCGATGATGCAGGCGCCGCCAAGCCCTGACGACGAGGCGCGCATGAAGCGTCGCAAGGCTTTCCAGATGGCGCGCTCGCTCGGGCAGGGCGCTCTTCGCCGCATGGGCCAGCCGACATGGCTGCCGCCGAGCCCGGCCGGCTTCGAGGAGAATTTCTCCGCCTGGATTACCGCCAGCCAGCTTTCCGAGCGGTTGTCATGGGCGCGGCGCGCCAGCGCCCAGTTCGGCAGGGATGTCGATCCGCGCGAATTCCTGAAGGCGACGCTGGCCGATGCCGCCCGCGACGAGACGATCCGTGTCGTCTCGCAGGCGCCGAACAGGACCAGTGGTCTGACGCTGGTTCTCGCTTCTCCCGAATTCAACCGGCGATAGAGGATCTCCGTTTTCTTCAAAATACGGACATCCTCTATCTCTCTCTTTTCACGCAATTCCGGACGCAAACCACTTAAGCACTTTTGCTGGAATTGCTTTAGGAGCCCGTCATGACAGAGTTTACGCTTTCCCGCCGCGGTTTCCTCGCTTCCGCCTGCTGCCTGGCCGCAGCGCCTGTTTTCACGCCCGTCACCTTTGCGGCGATGCCCGGCGACAAGCGCTTCGTGACGATCGTGCTGCGCGGCGCGATGGACGGGCTCGCGCTGGTGCAGCCCTATGGCGATGCCGGCTTTGCGGCCTTCAGGCCGACGCTCTCGCTGACGCCGGACAAGGGGCTCATCGATCTCGACGGACATTTCGGGCTCAATCCGGCGGCGGCCGATCTCATGCCGCTCTGGAAGGCGAAGGAGCTTGCCTTCGTGCATGCCGTCTCCACGCCCTATCGCGACCAGCGCAGCCATTTTGACGGGCAGGACATGCTGGAATCGGGCGGCGAGCATGTGGCAGAGGAAAAGACCGGCTGGCTGAACCGGGCGCTGGCCGTCATCCCGCGCTCGGATGCGAGGAAGGCGATCGACGTCAACACCTCCACCGAATTGATCCTGACCGGGCC
This sequence comes from Rhizobium sp. P1_E6, assembly GCF_056405875.1. Taxonomy (NCBI): domain Bacteria; kingdom Pseudomonadati; phylum Pseudomonadota; class Alphaproteobacteria; order Hyphomicrobiales; family Rhizobiaceae; genus Rhizobium; species Rhizobium sp. P1_E6. Next base: position 60,318 of record NZ_JBFUBG010000011.1, read on the forward strand.
GAACAATGTCGATGTCTGGGCGTCGGACTCCAATCTCGGGCCGGCCAAGGATGAGATGCAATTCCTGATGCGGCTCTATGCCGGCGATCCGGCTTTCGCCAAGGCAATGGACGAGGCGATGCGGGCCAACAGCGCCTCCATGATGGCTGAGCCGACAGGCCAGCGCGGCGAGAAGATCACCGATGTGGCGGCCCTTGCCGGCAACATGCTGAAAGGCGATTACCGCATTGCCAGCTTCTCGATCACCGGCTGGGACACGCATGTCGGCCAGCTCGGTCAGTTCAAGCGGCCGGTGCAGGATCTGGCGCAGGCGATCACGACACTGAAGGTCACGCTCGGTCCCGATCTGTGGTCGAAGACGGTGGTGCTTGCCATGACGGAGTTCGGCCGCACGGTGCGCGAGAATGGGTCCGGCGGCACGGATCACGGCACAGGCGGCTGTGCAGTGCTGGCTGGTGGTGCGATCGATGGCGGCAGGATTCTCGGCAAATGGCCGGGGCTCGCAGACGGCAGTCTGCTCGACGACCGCGACCTGATGCCGACGGCGGATGTGCGCGAGCTTGCTGCGGCGATGCTCTACCGGCAGTTCGATGTGTCGGCGGAGGATCTGACGGGGAAGATTTTCCCGGGGCTGAGTTTCGACAAGGGATCGCAGTTTTTGCGGGCTTGAGCGCTCTCACCCTGAAGCTGGAACGCAAAGTGAGAGGGTAGGCGCGCCAATCCCTCTCAAATTACACCGGGAAGCTGAAAAGCCGACCGGTCAGATCGCCTCATCCTCTGCCCCGCCATTGACCTGAAGGCTATTCAGCACGGAAAGAATGCCCTGCCAGCTCTGATAGCCCGAAGTCGGGTCGCTGGCTCGGCCTTGAGTTTCGATCTTGTCGACGGCGTTACTGGCAATGCCGAGGAAATCCCGCGAGGTATTGTCGTAGGCGGATTTTTCAGCGTCCGAGAAGGGGATGAGAGTCCCGTTCGGCCCGACCTTGCCGAGCGGCACGCCGGACAGTTGCAGTTGAAGGACCTGTGCGAGGTCGAGATCGCCGGAATCATAGAGATCGCCGGTGAGATCGCGCATTTCGGCTGGCGTCATGTGGGTGAAAYCGTAGGAGCCGCCTTCTTCTTCGCCCTCGGACGTATCCTGATCGACCGGCTGGCCGATATCGTCGAGGCTGGCGGCGAAAGCCGAACCGCCGGCTGCGCCCTTCTTCTGGGTCGAAAACGCGGAATAGCTTGGCGTGCTTCCATCGATGCGCATGGGTAGTCTCCTGATCCGGATCATCCTGATGCGCCGGACAATGCTTGCCTGTACTTGCGCGAAGCTGGTCGAGGGGCGGCATTGTTTTTGAAGATCCTGCCCCAAATCCCGCCCCGCAAGGGGGAGGGGCTTTTTTCCTCAAATCAAATCGTAAAGCCTGAAAATCCAGGTGATCTGATAGATGAGTCCCGCGCTGACAAACACCGCATGAAACCGCCGGTTCGCCGTCCACGCCGCGACAATACAAAGGACGATATAGAGGGCATTCCTCAGCGGATATTCCCACCCGAGTGCTGCCAGATAGGCTTTCCCCTTCAGCAGCGTATCCAGAAAATCGACCGCATAGGTCACGGCCAGCATGCCGAAAAACCATCTGCGCCGTGAGATGAAATATTCCTCGTAGCCGCCGTAATCCTCGATCGTCGTCGGGAAGATCAGCACGCAGAGGAAGAAGAACAGGCAGCAGAAGCTGATGAGGAAGAGGTAGACGCCGAAGGAGATGACGGCGAGCGACTGCAGCCGATATTCCCACCACCAGAAATGGATGATGAACAGGAACATCGAGGCGACCCAGCCGAGATGCACCCAGTAGACCCTGAACTTGCCGGGCGACTGCACGATGCCGCCGAGGCCGGTCAGCAGGCGGGCGAGCGAGAGGCCGATGACCATCGACATCACGGTGCGGATGTAGACGTAAACCTCCGGTGTCGCCGCCGCCTGCATGATGTCACTCCTGCGGGACGACCTTGGGTGTTCCGTCTTCGTCGAGCGCCACCATGATGAAGGTGCCGGCGGTGACCTTTTCCTGCTGGTTATAGCGCGAGCGGTGCGCCCAGGCTTCCACGCGCAGCGTGATGGAGGTGCGGCCGACCCGCTCCACCTCGGTATAGATCGACAGCGTATCGCCGATCTTGACCGGCAGTTCGAAGGCCATTTCCTTGACCGCGGCCGTCACCACACGACCCCTGGCGCGCTCGGCGGCGCGGATGCCGCTTGCAAGGTCCATCTGCGCCATGACCCAGCCACCGAAGATATCGCCGGCCGGATTGGCGTCTCCGGGCATGGCGAGCGTACGCAAGGTCAGTTCGCCTGTCGGCTTGGCGGCATCGGTCATCAAGGGCTCCTCATCTGGCCGGTGATTCATTTGGAATCACCCTAATGCAAAGGCCGGGCGGTGCGAAGGCCCGCAAAACCGGCTGTTCCGGGCGGCCCCGCAAAAAATATCCGCCGGCTGCGCAAAATTCCCAGCCGTTAAAATTTGGTTCGAATTCAAGTGCTTGATCTAAGGTTGGTGCTGCGCCTGATTGCCTCACGTTACGTTATTTCGTCATATTCTAATCAAGCTTTACCGTCCGGTAAGCGGCCTCCATCAGTATCTGCTCATTGTCACATATGAGAGCCGCCGGAACCCCATGCGCAACATCAGGATTTCAACCCGCCTCTACAGCCTCGTCGCCTTCGCGCTTGCCGTGCTGGCCGCAACGATGATCTTCTTCCTCAACTATTCCTATCGCCAGCTCGAGGCCGAGCGCAAAGCCGGTCTGGCGCAGATGGACGCCACGGCGCTTGCGATCTTCGACAAATATTACAAGCTGGAGCAGGCGGGCACGATGACCCGCGAGCAGGCGCAGTCTGCTGCCAAGGAAGTGATGGCTTCCATGCGCTACGGCGGCGGCACCGGCTATTTCTGGATCAACGACATGCATCCGACCATGGTGATGCACCCGGTCAAGCCTGAGCTCAACGGCACGGATCTGTCGCAGAACAAGGATCCGAACGGTAAGTTCCTGTTCGTCGAATTCGTCAATACGGTGAAGGCGAGCGGGCAGGGCTTCGTCGATTATTACTGGCCGAAGCCGGGCGCCGATCAGCCGGTCCTGAAATATTCGCATGTGGCGGGCTTTGCGCCCTGGGGCTGGATCGTCGGCACCGGCGTCTATGCAGACGACCTTGCTGCTCTTTACCGCCAGAATGCGATATGGGCTGCGGCGCTCTGCCTGCTCGGCGCCATCGCTACGCTCTCCATCGCCTATGCAATCGTGCGCAGCGTTACCTCGCCGGTTGCCCGGCTGAAGACGGCGATGAATGCAATTGCCGATGAGGATGCCTCGGTCAATATCACCGATGCCGACCGGCGCGACGAGATCGGCCAGATGGCGAAATCGCTGATCGTGCTGCGCGATTCCGTCGCCGAGCGTGCCGAGCTTCGGGTTCGCGAGGACGAGCGCCAGCAGGAGATCGAGGGCGAACGTCGCGGCAACGAGGCGAGCCTGCGCTCATCCTCCGAACGCCAGACTGCGGCGATGCAGGCGCTCGGCGCCGGGCTGGAACGGCTTGCTGCCGGCGACCTGACCGTTGCGATCGACGATATTGGCCAGGATTATGCCAAGCTTCGCAGCGACTTCAATGCTGCGGTCGATGCGTTGAACGGCGTCATCAACGCGATCGCGGAATCGAGCCACATCGTCAATGACAGCGCCCGGGATATCAGCCAGGCGACCGGTAATCTTTCCAAGCGCACCGAACAGCAGGCTGCAGCACTCGAAGAGACCGCAGCCGCCCTCGACGAGATCACCGCGACGGTTCGCACCGCCTCCGAACGCGCCAACGAGGCTCGCAATATGGTGGCGGAAACCAAGACGAGCGCGGGCAAATCCGGCGAGATCGTCCGCAACGCCGTCTCGGCCATGAGCCGCATCGAGGATAGTTCGAGCCGCATCAACCAGATCATCGGTGTTATCGATGAGATCGCCTTCCAGACCAACCTCCTGGCGCTGAACGCCGGCGTCGAGGCCGCACGTGCCGGTGAAGCCGGTCGCGGTTTTGCAGTCGTGGCTCAGGAAGTGCGCGAACTGGCGCAGCGCTCGGCCAATGCGGCCAAGGAGATCAAGGCGCTGATTTCGAGCTCGGCAACGGAAGTCCAGGGTGGCGTGGCGCTGGTGCGCTCCACCGGCGATGCATTGGTCGAGATCGAGGCGCTCGTCAACCGCGTCAACGCCCATGTCGACTCGATTGCCACCGCGGCCCGGGAACAGGCGACGGGGCTGCATGAGATCAACACTTCCGTCAACCACATGGACCAGATGACCCAGCAGAATGCCGCGATGGTCGAGGAGACGACGGCTGCGAGCCAGACGCTGGCGGAAGAGAGCCAGCAGCTGCGGTCGCTCTTGTCGAAGTTCCGGTTGCGAGGGCAGGCAGCGCAGGGTGCTCGGTACGAGCGGGCTGCTTAAGGACCCGGGCGGCGTAACGATCGGGCCACAGTGTTATTCGCTGTGGCCCGTTTCTTTTGTCGCAAGGAAATTCCAGTCAAAATATCGGGGTCATATCGGCGCAATGCGCAAGGTTTTTTTGGACACAAATTCGCTTTGCGTCAGTATATGATTGCACTTTACTTTAAGTGAAATTTAAAGTTTTATTGCGTTTCATCTGGTTCGGTTTTTGGTGTTTATGATGGGCTTTCTTCTAAGAAGTCTTGCCGTCGTTTTCATTACATTTCCACTTTCTTCGTGTATATCGACGATATCGTCTTATGACGAACAGACGGACGCTGCGGCCACGCAACTCCAGAAAGACATCGACACTTTTCTGGTGAAGATGAGTTCGTCGCCTTCGCGCAGCGATCGTTACTTCTCTGCCAATCAGCATTTCTATCAGAAGGCGGCGGTCGATCTCGACTCCCTGGAGATCAGGACGGAGTCGATCAATGCGAACAGCCTGACGGTCGAGCAGGTCAAGCTCATCAAGGAGAATTTCGCTTACATGACGCTGCTGCACAAAGGCTGCGTGACGGCGCCGCTGACGGATGCGCAGAAGCATACGGTTCAGACCAACGGTATCGATGTCAGCGTTAGTTGTCGGGTTGAATATGGCGCGACAGTGGAAGCGGCCGATCGCGGCAGCTCCGCCTTCAACCCGGTTTTCGTCGGGCCAATCAAATCGCTGTTCGATATCGAATTCGGCGCAATACTGAAACTGGAGCTGGAAAAGAAGAAGCTCGGAGGAGGAGCATCATGAGCCTCGACGTCGCCGGACTCGGCAGATCCATTCTTGAGGCGTTCAAGGGTATCCTGAAAGACGGTTGGGCCACCGTGAAGGAATATGCGAAAGGCGAAGCCAAGAAGCTGGCGCAGACGCTCGCGCAGATCACCAAGCTCTACGTGACCGGGCAGGTGTCGAAGGCAGAGGCCAGTGTGCTTCTGGAGATGCATAAGAATGCAGCTCGCGCTGTGTTTCTGACCATTGAGGGAATCGGCCTCATCACGGCGCAACGAGCTATTGATGCTGCGCTTGGCGCAGTCGCGCAGGTTGTAAACGGGGCGATTGGTTTCCCGCTGATTTGAGGCTGTCTGCAGCCGTTCTCAAAAAACCTTCCGCCTACGCCCGCGTCGGCGTGCCCTGATGAAAGAGCAGCTGCCATCTTCCTCCGTCATGTTTCCAGATGGAGCTGCGCAGCACATGCCGTTCTGATCCGTCCGCCTGCCTGCGCCATGTGCGGTAGGTCAACAGCACCGCATCGGCTGAAATCGGTGTCAGCGCGTAGTCGGCGGACTGCAGCTCCCCGTCCTCGGCGCTGTCTTGTTCCTGCAGCAGGAACTCGATCACGACATCGCGGCTGTAGACCCGACCCGACGATCCAAACTCGTGGAAACCCTCGGCGAGCAGCTCTTCGAGCGCATCACTGGAATGGCGGACATCCCGGCGGTGCAGGGCTTCTTCGCGGGCGCGGATCTCGTCAATGCCGGGTTCGATGGTGCTCATCTCATCTCTTCCCAAGATTTGCCGACAACCCGGCGACGGGAGCATGAGGCTGCAACTGCTGCCGGCGCTGACACTTTCCTGATCGTTCGATAGTTGCAGTCATCGGAAGGCCTTGCCTGTGAAATTTGACGATTTCGCGAATAACATACTGAGCAAAATGATTTATCAGGAGTCATATATTCAAGTACAAGGAGAATATCATTGCAAACACCCTGCCGATATGCTTAATCTAAGTTGTACTTGAGAGGCGAGATATCAGGGCAGCGATTGCTACCGACATAAAAGCCAGTACACTTCTCCGCATCCCATACATATCCGAGACCATTGTCACGGCCGCCTTGCTGCGGCCGTTGTCTATTTCCCGCAATTTTTGGTCGGCGAATGACTATCCGCCGCCTGCACACATCCGCATCCAGCCGCTGCCACTCAATCTCATCGCTGCCAACGTGCATACGGAAACCTAGATTTTCGCCATCGCATTCCAGCTTTGTAACCGAGGGAKGCCCGAAATGGCCCAGAGCAAGCATGGTTCGCCCGTGAGGGGCATGGATAACGTCGCGCAATCGAGCGTTCGCGACCAGAGGTTCGGGCGCATGTTCCGCAACCTGCCGTCCGCCGCCTATACCGAGGACGCGCTCGTCGATCTCGCAAAGACGATGTTTCAGGGGGAGTTCGCAGAGAAGATCGAGAAGCACGAGCCTGTCGATGTGGCGCTCAACGAGAAAGAGCCGGAAGACGAGAACCCAACCATTCCGGCCGGCTTTACCTATTTCGGCCAGTTTCTCGATCACGACATTACCTTCGATCCGGCCTCATCGCTCGATCGCTTCAACGACCCCGATGCCTTGCAGGACTTTCGCACGCCGCGCCTGGATCTCGATTCGGTCTATGGCTCGGGACCGTCGGACCAGCCTTTCCTCTATGAGGAGGACCAGTTGCACATGCTGCTCGGGGACGACAAGGATTTCGACCAGGCGCGGAAGAAGCGTCCCGACCTGCCGCGAAACACCGCAAAGATCCGCCGTGCGCTGCTCGGCGACAAGCGCAACGACGAGAATGTCATCGTCTCGCAGCTCCACACCACCTTCCTGAGGTTCCACAACAAGGTGGTCGATACGCTCGGCACTCGTGATTTCGAGCTCTGTCAGCAGACGGTGCGCTGGCACTATCAGTGGATCGTGCTGCATGATTTTCTGCGGCGTATCATCGGCCGGGAGACATATGAGCGCGTCATCGTCGGCAAGGGCGAAAAGCCCAATATCCGCTTCTACAATCCGCAGGGCCGCTACGCTTTCATCCCTGTCGAATTCTCGGTTGCCGCTTATCGCTACGGTCATTCCATGGTGCGGCCGAGCTACTCCCTGAACAGGATCGTCAAGGCGCCTAATCCCGTGCAGCAGCCGTTCAACGGCAAGCAGGCGACGTTCAATCGTATTCCGATCTTCTCGCTGATGGATGTGGCGCAGCATCCGCTGGCGAATTTGAACGGTTTTCGCGAGTTGCCCGGCTTCTGGGCGATCGACTGGTCCTTCTTCTTCGACGGGGTCACGCCCGATGGACCGCCGCCTCCAGGCGCCGTGCTGCCGCAGCCCTCCTACAAGATCGATACGCTGCTGGTCGATCCGCTGACAAGCCTGCCCGATCACCAGCAGGAGCCGATCAAGATCCGCAGGGCGCTTGCGGCTCTCAACCTGCTTCGCGGTTGGCGGCTTGGCCTGCCGTCGGGGCAGGCGGTCGCGCGGCACATGGAAATGGAGGCGCTGACGGACAAGCAACTTTTCGACAGCGAGGATGCCGATGTGAAAGCGGCGCGCGGCAAGGTGCTGAGACAGAATCCCGGTATCTTCGAGGGCAATGCGCCGCTGTGGTTCTATATCCTGCGCGAGGCGGAGATAGCAGCCGACAGCAAGCATCTCGGACCCGTCGGCGGCACGATCATCGCCGAGGTCATCGCCGGCCTCATCGCGGAAGATCGCCATTCCTTCCTGGCGCAATGGCCGAAATGGCGGCCGACATTGCCGGGTAAGGAGAGGGGGCATTTCACGATTGCGGATCTGATCAATTTCACGAACGGGTAGGCTTGGGTGGCGGCGCTGCCCAAAGCAAGGCTTGCGCTACGGGATACGCCGCCATCATTCCTACCGGCATGCAGATACCTCTCTGACGAGTGCGAACGCTCCTGATCGGTCATCCTCCACACGTAAAGCTTTCATTCACCGTTTTTAATTAAATTTGAATCGAGGTTTTCCGATCACAAACCGCATGCGGAAGCGATAAGTATGGCGTTTATCTCCCTTCTCCGGCGTATCGCCCTGCCAGTCCTGCTTTCCACGGCGTTGACGACCTGTTCGATCAGCGATGGGCTGGTGCCGCCCGAGAATGTCGATAGCAGCACGCGCGTCAGTTCCATTACGCCGGCGCACGGCGCGGTGCGCATGGCGCCGGTCCAGAGCCAGCAACCCTATCCCGTCGCGAGAGCGCCTGTCGGCAATACGCAGGGGCAGATCGACTATCTCGATACGCCGAACCTTGCTGGCTCAGGCCAGCAGATGCGCTCTCCGGCGCAGCAATCCCAGCCCTTAGGCATGACACAGCAGGGGCAGCGGCGCCTGCCGATGATCGACAGCGATGAAGCCATGGCGCAACAGAGCCCGCAACAGGCATCTAACGGCAACTGGGGAGGCGTGCAGCCGCTCGCCGTTCCCCAGGGCGGTGTCAACATGGATGAGGAGCTCGGTGCCGGGCCAGGCAATCAGCCGGTCGTCGGCCTGGCGCAGGAGCAACAGCAGCAGATCGCCGAGGGCAATGCCACCGAGCCTGTCGTCGACGGCATCGGCACGGAAAATCCCACCCAGCTCAATCAGCGGAACATGCCGCAGCCGGTTGCCGCCGCGCAAATGAACCGCGCGCCGATGCGCGCTGTACAGGGCAACCGCGCGCAGACATGGAATGACGGCAGCCCGGTTCTCGCCCCGACGCGCGTGCCCGAAGAGGACGAGCCGGAAGAAGTCGCCATGCTGCGGCCGAACAATCCGATGATGAGCGAGCCGGCAGCGCCCGTCGATCCCGGCGTCATGCCGTCTTCCGAATTGTCATGCCGGCGTGAGCTGAAGCGCATGGGCGTGATCTTCGAGGATCGCCCGCCGATTTCCAACGGGCCTTCCTGCCAGGTGCCCTATCCGGTGTCGCTGAAGGGCCTCTCGGGCAATATCGGCGTCAAGCCGGCGGTGGTCCTGAACTGCCAGGTGACACTCGCCTTTGCCAAATGGGTGAAGAACGAACTCGCCCCCTCGGCCCGCTTCCGTTACTGGACCGGTATCAAGACCATCCAGCCGCTCGGCGGCTATTCCTGCCGGCGCATGAATAACAGCCGCCAGCGATACAATCCGATTTCGGAACATGCCAAAGGCAACGCCATCGATGTCGGCAAGTTCGTGCTGAAGGACGGCCACGAGATCGACGTGCGCAAGAAGGGCCTGTTCTCCTTCCGCGAAGGGCGGCTGCTCAAGGCCGTGCGCAGCGACAGCTGCAAATATTTCAACACGGTTCTTGGCCCGGGTTACAATCCGGAGCATTGGAACCATTTCCACTTCGACCTCATGTCGCGCAGAAGCGGAAGAGGTGTCTGCAAATAGGCTGACATCAGGAAAAGGTCTGCGTGACCTCGATGGTGCCGAGATCGCGGCGACAGCTTGCGCGTCCTTGAGAAGATTTGCGCGACATCGAAAATTGGTTCGACTGACAGAAGCCCTTCGAAATTAAAGCGCTCTCGCAAGCCCTTGCAGACGACGGCACAAGCGGTCAGATTGCCGGCATAGCGTAAGCAATATTTTCAAAGTCGCACCATCATGACCGGCATTTTCCTCCTGCTCATCGGCTTTCCGGGCACGGGCAAGTTCACCATCGCCAAGCGGCTGAGCCCACTGTTTTCAGCGAAAATCATCGACAATCACTGGGTCAACAATCCAGTGCTCGGCGTCCTCGACCACGATCCGGCAAAGCCGCTGCCGGCGGAGATATGGGAGCAGACGGGCAGGGTGCGGCAGACGGTGCTGGATACGATCGTGACTTTCTGCGCGCCGTCAGACAATTTCATCTTCACCCATGCCGGCATTCAGGGCGACGAGCGCAGCCATCGCACCTTCCGGCAAATTGCCGATGCCGCCGAGAAGCGGGGATCGCTGCTGGTGCCGGTGCGGCTTTTCTGCGAGGCGGAGGAGCTGGCGCGGCGTGTCGCGATACCGGAACGGCGCGAGCGGCTGAAATCGGTGAATGCCGAGGCCTCGCGGGAGCGGAGCGGGACCTTGGAGGTGCTCGACCCCGAGCATGCGAATACGCTCAACCTCGACGTCACCGCCATGTCGGCAGAGGTGAGTGCGGATGCTGTTCATCGGCATGTGCAGGCTCTCTCGAGCCACCTCCGCAGCTAAACGCGCGGCCGACGCTTCAGCACGTCCTCAACATCAGGTCCGAAAGGCCCTGCTGGAAACCTGGATCGGATTCTGGCACGGGTCTTTGGCGTTGGCATAGACATAGCCGTCCGCCTTGTGGACCGGCCCGAATATCAAACCATTTCCGGCGCATTCGGCGCAGAATGCCTCGATATCCCTGACATCGAAAACCAGCTTGACGGTTGACTGGCCGCTGCGCTGCCTCTTTGCGGCCTGATGCAGCATGATGTTGGCGCCGCCATCCTGCGAGACCAGCTCGACGATCCGGTCGCCAGGCAATTGCATGGGCTTGAAGCCGAAATGCGTCTCGTAGAATGTGGCCGTCTCCTCGATATCGCCAGCATAGATCACCAATCGGTTCAGTGGCACGACAGCCTCCCATGACGTCTCGTTCGATGCGCCTGCAAGGCACTCGCGGCGGAGTCTGCCATGGCGCGTCCGGCCGGAACAGGCCGATTTTGTCTGCCTTGCCACAAGCCCGCCAGATATCCTGACTTGCGCCGGAAACCATTGCCGTGGTGAGCAGTTAGGGACACTCAGCCTGATCCCGGGCATGATCCCGGGGGATGAGGCGATTGCGGGGATGGATGGAGATCGGCGATCTCAGGCTCCTGGCGGGAAAGCATCTGCTCATTGTCGAGAGCGGTGATCTGGTTGCCGACGAAGTGCGGCTTGCGCTGGAGCAGGCCGGCGTCGTCATCGTCGGGCCTGCGTCGTCAGTGGAGATCGGCCTGGCGCTGCTTAATATTATCAGGATCGACGGCGCCATTCTGGATATCCGCCTCGAGGGCGAGACGGTGTTTCCGCTCGCCGAGCGGCTGCAGGATGCCGGAATACCCTTTGTTTTTGCGCTGTCTCATGTCGACGCGGATATTGCCGCGAAATACGGTGGCTACCGTCTCACCGAGAGCCTCACCGCACTTGCCGAGATCGCCAAGGCGCTCTTTGCACCGCGCGAAAACGGCGACTGAGGTTCGCCCGGCTTCGAATGCCGTCAGCATGCCTATTGTGCGGTATCGTACCAAGACATCAGGTTATGGAACGAACAGGAGCTGCATCCCTTTCCCTGAGCATCGGAGACCCTCGATATTAAGGGTTATCCGTATCGAGGCCCTCCATACCGAGGGCCAGGGAGCTGGACATGAAACATTCCCCCGAAATTCTTCAAGCGGAAGTGGTCACGCTCATTCCAGCGCTCAGGGCATTTGCCCGCACTTTTTACCGGACATCCACGGATGCGGACGATCTTGTGCAGGAAACGCTCGTCAGGGCGCTCGGCAATATCGAGCAGTTCAAACAGGGCACGAGGATGAAGTCCTGGCTGTTCACGATCATGCGCAATGCCTTCTGCACGCGCTTCCGGATCGAACAGCGCGAAACGCTCGGTTCGGATGAGTGCGTCTCATCACAGGGTAGCGTGCCGGCCGACCAGGAATGGCATCTGCGCGGCCATGAGCTGGAAGCTGCCTGCGGACACCTGCCGGAGCCATACCGCGCCGCGTTTTCCTTCGTCTTCGTGGACGGGCGCTCCTATGAGGAAGCGGCGAACCGTTTCCATTGCCCTGTTGGCACCATCAAAAGCCGGGTGAACCGCGCCCGCCAACGCATTGCGCACGATATCGGCTATTATCATTAGGCCGCATTATCGCCAGCCTATAATCGCTAAACGGTATCCCGCTGTTTCAGTTCGCCGATCAGCCGGCGATATTCCTGCTCAGCGCGACCATAGGAATCACCGGCAAATTCTTCGAGGCCCGTCCGGTTGCGGACAGCGACCATGCTCCGCTCCGACCAGATGAGTTGCCGGCCTTCCAGCTCATGCAGCGCGGTGGTGATGCTGGCACGTCTTACCGAGAGCATCAGGGCCAGGAACTCGTGTGTGAGGCCGATGTGGTCGCCGTCGAGGCGGTCGTGGCACATCAGGATCCATCGCGCCAACCGCGCCTCGATGGAATGATTGGCATTGGCAAGCGAGGTGGAGGCCGCCTGGACGATGAAGGTCTGGACATAGCGGTTCAGGAGCCTGCGGAGCGACGGCACGACCTCCAGCGCTTCCCGCAATGGGTCCACGGCGATGCGCGAACCGTGCCCTTCCACCTGCATGAAAATGTCGAAGGTCGCGTGCGTGCTGTCTAGGATCGGCGTCAGCGGCACGATGCCTTCGCGCCCGACAATGCCGACCTCGCTCGATCGTTCGCCCGCCGATCTCGCGATGATCGAGGCAATGCCGTCCTCGATGAAATAGCAATGTTTCACCTGCTGACCCAGGGCAGAAAGCGCAAAGCCCCGCGGCAGGGCAAGCGGCTCCAGGTAAGGGGCGAGGTGCCGTCTGGCCTCCTCGTCCATCCTTCCGAGCAATATGTTGTTGCCCACCGTATAAAGCGCCTTGTCCATGATCTTCCTCTTCAGTCTCAAGACTCCGGACTGTCGTTGAAGTTCCCGGTCGCAGCGGAATTCGGCGGTGATTCTGGTGGGAATGGCTATCGCCGTTCAACTTACGCGCTCCGGAGGCTCCAGACTTGTCACCAAATGGTGATCCTGTTTGAGGCAGTTGGAGCGCTTGGGCCGGAACTTTGTTCTGGTCGCCGCGTTCGCTGCGCGGAAACAGTCGATCCAGGGCAGCCCGCTATTCATCATGTCAGATTGGACCACACCGTTGCATATCCGGCTTCCGGGCCAGGTGAACCCGATTACCGTGCGTGGTACGGGCCATGCGGCAGCGCTCCTTGCCGAGAGATGGCCAGTCACCCACGGTCTGGCCTTCGAGCATGCTCTGGCCTCCTTCGCGGCCGTCTCGGAAGGCCAGCTTCTGCCCGACGAGGCGCGGGAAGCCTTCATCGAAGCGGCGGATGCCGCAGGCGTCAACTGGTCGAGTGAGGACGAAGCCTGACATTGCCGTCGCCTGATGAGGGCAGGTGGTGTGGTCGGCCATCAAATCAAGAGGTAATTTAGCAAGGAATTGTTAACCCTGTTCCGCCGATAAGTTCCTTCATCTTCCGGGTGCATGACGCATCGATTCTCCTGTCCAATGATCGCTTTCTCGTTGAATAACAGAGCTTTTGATGTCGTCGATCATCACGAACAATTCCGCCATTGGCGCACTTCAGACACTTCGCAACGTGAACGGCAGCCTTCAGGATACGCAGCATCGCGTCTCCTCGGGATACAGGATCGACAAGGCGGCCGACAACGCCGCCTACTGGTCGATCGCCACAACCATGCGTTCGGACAACAAGGCGCTCTCGGCAGTTTCGGATGCACTGGGCCTTGGTGCGGCCAAGGTAGACACGGCCTATACCGCGATGTCGAGCGCCGTGGACGTGGTAAGCGAGATCAAGGCAAAGCTCGTCGCCGCTTCGGAGAAGGGCGTCGACAAAAGCAAGGTGCAGGAAGAGATCGACCAGCTGCAGGATCAGTTGCTGAGCATCGCCCGATCGGCCTCCTTCTCCGGCGAGAACTGGATGATCGCCATCGACCTGACGACCCGCTCGGTCGTGTCCTCCTTCGTGCGCGACGGCAATGGCAACGTGAAGGTGACGCTGACGGATTACGTTGCCAGGAGCAGCAATCTCACTGATTCGAATACCATGTTCGGTGCCTGGGCGACCGGCGGCAGCCTCGAAAATCTCAATGAGGGCATACTCGGCACGAGTGCTGGAAAGTTATCCGGCCAGTCGGTCTACGCGCTCGACATCACGACGCTCACCACGTCAGGCGGCATCGGCAACGCGCTGCAGGATGTGGAGCAGGCGTTGGGCCAGATGGTTGCCACGGCTTCCGAGCTCGGCTCGCTGCAGAAGCGCATCGCCATGCAGGAGGATTTCGTCTCCAAGCTCGGCGATTCCGTCGACAGCGGCGTCGGCCGGCTGGTCGATGCCAATATGGAGGCGGAGTCATCCCGGCTGTCGGCGCTGCAGACGCAGCAGCAGCTGGCCGTGCAATCGCTCTCCATCGCCAACAGCGCGCCGCAGAACATTCTGTCGCTGTTCCGCGGTTAAACTGGGTGCAGTTTAACGAGGCGCAGCGTGAAGAACGTAGAGGTTTAGCAGGTCCTCATTCCCTCCTCGTGCAGGCACGAGGGCGGAAGAATGACATGGAGCTTGTTGTGGCAGCGCCTCGTCGAGCAGAGAGCGGGCTGACCTTTCGCGTTGACATAGACTGCCATGACGATTGTAGGTTGCGTTTGTGGTTTCCCGAACAGTAGCCGCGCGCACCCGGTAAGGCGGTTCCCAGCGCGTCGGTTTTTCCATTTTGCGCGAGTCGATGCCGCACGGCAGACCCCGAAACCAGCCTTTTCCAGCGCCTGCCGGGATTCTTTTTGCGTCCTGCATTTTGTGTGGAACTCTCTTCTCCTTCATGCGTTTGGCAGCATCTTTATGGAGCGATCGGGAGGAGATCATGCAACCGAAGATTATAACGGATGCACCTGTGGACCGCTGGATCGGTGCTGTGGAGCTTGCGATCGTGCAAAAGGCCTTCGACAAGCTTTGCGCCGAGCGCGGCTGGTCACGCGACTGCACAGAGGCGCGTGAACTCGCCCGCATAACAATCGACCTTTACCGGCAGGGCGCCGACAGCGAGCACAAGCTGCACACCATGCTGTCAGGTTCCGATTTCAAGACGCCGGCCCTGTGAGGGCACCATGAGCAATGTCGTAACATTCCCGCGCCGAAACCTCCGGTCGCAGCGGCCGTTCTATGTCGGCTCGACAAGGCAGGTGGAGGGGAGGATCGCCATTCTGGAAACGATCGCGAAGATCACCGTCCGCGACAGCGCCTTCACGCCCTATGAACAGGCGGCCCTACTGGCGAAGCTGAGAACAGCCATCCGGGCGGAATGCGTTGCACACAAGCTGTCGCCGGAAGAGCAATTCGAGACGATGCGCTATGCCGAGCGGCTGCTCGACGATATCCTCGAGAGCGTCAACGACTGAAGCAGATCCCTCCACGTCTTCTTGTTCCGCTGCCCTCTTCAGGCGCCATGCCGCAGTTGCGGAGCGCCATCTGGTCGTGCAAACATCAGGCCATGTTGATCCGACCTGCCAAAGCCGAAGACCGCAGCGCCATCTGGGCGATCCTGGAACCTGTCGTCCGGGCGGGCGAAACCTATACGCTCGATCGCAACATGAGCGAGGCCGATGCGCTCGACTACTGGCTCGGCTCCGACAAGGAAACCTTCGTCGCCGATGACGGCGGCAGCATCATCGGCACCTACTATATCAGGGCCAATCAAGCCGGCGGCGGCAATCACGTCTGCAATTGCGGCTATATGACCGCGCGCGAAGCGGCGGGCCAGGGTGTCGCGCGCATCATGCACCAGCACTCGCTTGCCCATGCGCGCCAGCGCGGCTTCCGGGCCATGCAGTTCAATTTCGTCGTCAGTTCGAACGAGCGGGCAGTGCGGCTCTGGCAGTCACTCGATTTCCAGGTGGTCGGGCGGCTTCCGGGGGCGTTCAATCATCCTGATCTCGGCTATGTCGATGCGCTCGTGATGTTCAGGGATCTCTAGGCTGCGGAACAAGACCGGGCAGCCATCCTGTCGGAGGGGTATTCACGAGGTCTGGCCGGATTCGGGTAGGGGAACAGCACCATGGAGCAGACATTGAGACGCACCGTCATGACGGTTGCGCTCCTGAATCTCGGCTATTTCGGCGTGGAATTTGCCGTGGCGCTGGCGATCGGTTCCGTCTCGCTGCTCGCCGACAGCGTGGATTTCCTCGAAGATGCTTCGGTCAATCTGCTGATCTTCTTCGCCATGGCATGGTCGGCAAAGAATCGGGCGCGGGTCGGCATGGGCATGGCGGGCATCCTGCTGGTGCCGGCGCTTGCCTTCCTGCTGATGGCATGGGGCAAGATTGCTCATCCGGTGCCGCCGCTGCCTTTGCCGCTGTCGCTTGCGGGACTTGGTGCGCTCGCCGTCAATCTCTTCGGCGCCTATATCCTTGCCGCCCACCGCCATGCCGCCGGCTCGCTGACGCGGGCGGCATTTCTGTCGGCCCGCAACGATGCGGCCGCCAATGTCGCCATCATCGCCGCTGGTCTGGTGACGGCCTATCTCTGGCATTCGATCTGGCCCGATCTCCTCGTCGGACTTGCCATTGCCTTGATGAACCTCGATACGGCGAAGGAAGTCTGGGAGGCGGCGCGGGAGGAGCATGAGGCTGTGCCTTAAGCTGCGTTTTCGAACGAAGCGGCCGACACGCAGAAAAAAGAAAGCCGGCCTAGGGCCGGCTTAGACGAACGCGGCTGAACAGAGGATACTGGCCGGTTCCTGGCATTTCGTGACTGATAATAAATTTCACTACAATGCCGAGGACAGCAGAAAGGGCGTAACGAGATCGCCGAGAGGGCGGCTCCGCAAAGGGGTGGCGGCGGGCGGGAGCCGGTGCTGTCCTCGCGTGTTTTTATGCGGGACGAACATCACCGATTGATGACATCGGGAGCCGGGAGACGACTTTCTTTTCATCGGCTGATTTGGCCTGTGGATAGGCATCCGATGCCCGACATTATTGGTGGATAGGCCGATGGTGTGAATTCAGTGTTCAGGCCCCTCGGGATGTCAAAGTTTCACAAAGGGGCTATATAGCGGGCGAATTGACCTGATATCCGCAAAGAGCCCCATGGCACCAATCATTTCCGTCCAAAATCTCACCAAGACCTATGCAAATGGCTTCCAGGCGCTGAAGGGCGTCAACATCGAGATCGAGCGTGGCGAAATCCTAGCGCTGCTCGGGCCGAATGGGGCGGGCAAGACGACGCTGATCTCGATCATCTGCGGCATCGCCAATCCGAGCGGCGGCACGGTCGTGGTCGACGGCCATGACGTGGTCAAGGATTTCCGCGCCACGCGCACGCTGATCGGCCTGGTGCCGCAGGAGCTGACCACCGACCAGTTCGAGACGGTGTGGAATACGGTCAGCTTTTCGCGCGGTTTGCACGGCAAGAAGGCCAACCCCGCCCATATCGAGAAGGTGCTGCGCGACCTGTCTCTCTGGGACAAGAAGGACAATACGCTGCGCCAGCTCTCGGGCGGCATGAAGCGGCGCGTGCTGATCGCCAAGGCGCTGTCGCACGAACCGTCCATCCTCTTCCTCGACGAGCCGACAGCCGGCGTGGACGTGACGCTGCGCAAGGATATGTGGCATGTCGTCGAGCGGCTGCGGGGCGAGGGCGTCACCATCATCCTGACGACGCACTACATCGAAGAGGCGGAAGAAATCGCCGACCGCGTCGGCGTCATCAACGGCGGCGAGCTGCTGCTCGTCGAAGACAAGCAGGCGCTGATGGCCAAGCTCGGCCGCAAGCAACTCATCCTCGAACTCAACGAAGCGCTCGAAAAACTGCCGGACTGCTTTGCCGGCAACGGCCTGTCGATCGAGGCCGAGGGCAACCGGCTGGTCTATGAATTCGACACCCACAACGAGCATGAAAGCGTCGCATCGCTTTTGACGCGGCTCGGGCAAAACAACATCCATTTCCGGGATCTCTCGACGCGCCAGAGCTCGCTCGAAGACATCTTCGTATCGCTGGTAGGAGGCGCAAGATGAACTTCGAAGCGATCAAGTCGATCTATTATTTCGAGATGGCGCGGACCCGGCGCACGCTGCTGCAGAGCGTCATTTCGCCCGTCATTTCCACCTCGCTCTATTTCATCGTCTTCGGTGCCGCCATCGGCTCGCGCATCCAGCAGGTGGAGGGCGTCTCCTACGGTGCCTTCATCACGCCCGGCCTCATCATGCTGACCCTGCTCGGCCAGTGCATCGGCAATGGCTCCTTCGGCATCTATTTTCCGAAATTCACCGGCACGATCTACGAGATCCTGTCAGCCCCCGTCGCGATGACGGAGATCCTGATCGGTTATGTCGGGGCGGCGGCCACCAAGGGGCTGCTGATCGGCGTCATCATCCTGGTGACGGCCAATATCTTCGTCGATGTCCGGATCGAACATCCGTTCATGATGGTGCTGTTCTTTCTTTTGACGGCGATCAGCTTCAGCCTGTTCGGCTTCATGATCGGCATCTGGGCGACGAATTTCGAGCAGTTGAACCTCATCCCCATGCTGGTCGTTCCGCCGCTCACCTTCCTCGGCGGCAGCTTCTACTCGATCACCATGCTGCCGCCCTTCTGGCAGGCCGTCAGCCATCTCAATCCGGTGCTTTATCTCGTCAGCGGCTTCCGCTGGAGCTTCTTCGGGATTGCCGACGTCAACCCGCTGGTCAGCCTCGGGATGATCTCGCTGTTTCTGGTGATTTGCCTGAGCACGCTCGGCTGGATCTTCAAGACGGGATACAGGCTGCGCAACTGAGCGGGCGGGCGACAGCCACCGAACAAAATCCGGTCAGGCGGTACAAAATCGTTCACATTTTGTTCGCGACTGCTAGTCTGGCCTCGCTGTCATTTGCGGAGGAGGAGAGTCGTGGCGGAGCAACAGGCGAAGTTCGAGCGGCTGAAGGCATTGCACTACCGGGATGAGGCATTCGTCATTCCGAACCCGTGGGATGCCGGCTCGGCACGGATTCTGACGAGCCTCGGTTTCGAGGCCCTGGCGACGACCAGCGCCGGTTATGCCTTTTCGAAAGGCAAGCGGGATTCCTTTGCGAGTCTGACGCGGGGCGAGATCCTCGACAATGCCGCCGAGATCGTCGGCGCAACCGATCTTCCCGTCTCGGCCGATCTCGAAGACGGGTTTGGTGCGGCGCCCGAAATCTGTGCCGAGACGATCCGGCTTGCATCCGAAGTCGGTCTTGTCGGCGGATCGATCGAAGATGCCACCGGCGATCCGGCAAGGCCAATCTATGATCTGTCGCAGGCCGCCGAACGGGTGCAGGCCGCTGCGGAAGCGTCGCGGACACTGCCTTTCCTGCTGACGGCGAGGGCAGAGAATTTTCTTTGGAACCGACCCGACCTCGATGACACGATCCGGCGGCTGCAGGCTTTCTCGGCAGCCGGCGCCGATGTGCTCTATGCGCCCGGGCTGCCTGATATCGAAGCGATCCGCACGGTGTGCGCCGCCGTCGACAAACCCGTCAACGTGGTGATGGGCCTGAAAGGGCCGCGCTACAGCGTTGCCGAACTTTCGGCTGCTGGCGTGCGCCGTGTGAGCGTGGGCGGCTCTTTTGCACGCGCGGCACTTGGTGCACTGCTGCGGGCGGCCGAGGAGGTGAAATCGTCGGGCACCTTCACCTACGCCGCCGATGCGATCCCGGCAGCCACGCTCAGCCAGCTCATGTCGCAGGAGAAGCAGGGCGACCGGCAGTAGGGCAGCATCGATGGCCTCTCATTGCGGATTGGTGATGAGGTCGGGAAATTTGTAGTATATGCAGTCGCTCATTACGAAGAGCGACATGCCGGTATCGCCGAGCTCGTAAGATGAGAGCTCCCACTCGAAGGTGTCGTGACCGTCATACCCGGCCACTAATGCCATCAGGCTCAACTCCCGGTACGGTCCTGGGGGAAACATTGCCCCATACATCGTCACCTCCTTTCCGGCGAATTCGCCTTTAATGACCCTCCTGATCTCCAGATCCGCCCGGATCATCCRGGTCGGGAATTCGTCCGTCACGACCAAACCGGATTCGCCGATGAAAAGCGATTTCACCCTGGCCTCGACCACCACCTTCGCCTTTGCCAGCAGCTCATTCTGCGGAGGACATCGCGGCATCCCGACTGCTGGCCGCAGGCAGAGGACCAACAGGATGAAAATCGCATGGAAGCCTGTTTGCATGCACGCGCTCGATGATGCTCCGGGCATCGGTGTTTCCCCATTCGGGCAGGCCAATTCCTGCCAGTTGCGCGAAGCTGGGCTCGAATTGCGGCTTATCCGCCGCTTTATGATGGCGGCCCGGCGTCAAACAGGTGATGGTTGTAAGTGCGAGATAACAGAACCCGGATGCCTGCCAATCAACCATTCTTCTTGCGCTGTTTCTGTTTGCCGTGCCGGGGGCGGAAATCGACGAGCAAGGATTTCAGTTCGAGTTCGCGCACGCGCCGTGCCGCTTCATCGGGGCTGACCCAGTCCAGCACGCGCTGGCCGACCTCCCTGAATTCGCTTTGTGCTGCCTCCACCTCGATCTGGAAGATATCGACGATGCAGGGAGCGACGTCACCGTCGTCCAGTTCCTTCAGATAGGTGTAGCGGCCAATGGGATGCTTGCTGACCGTTCCGCGCACGCCGGCTTCCTCCCACGCCTCGATGGCGGCCGCTTCGTGCGGCTTCTTCTTTTTCATCGGCCAGCCCTTGGGAATGATCCATCGGCCGCTGTCGCGCGTCGTGACGACGAGGATCTCGATCTCGGAACTCTTGCTTGCGGGGTTCTTGTTATCGTGGCCGGCATTCCCGCGACGGAAGCAGAGCGCGCCATATTGCTGGCGAAAGGCGCCGGAGAAGAGCTTCTCGGGCCTAGCTGCAAGTTGCTTCAGCAGTGGCTGGGATGTGCCGGCGCGGGGTTTTGCGCCTTTTTTATTGGATTTCATGACATCTAGCATTGTCAATTTTTACTTTTTCGATCAATTGCCTGCGACGCTTTATGACAGATTTATGACAGTCTCCTATGGACAGTCGTTCGCACAGGGAAGGATCGCCCGAGATGATGAGCGTGTTTCGCAAGATGATGCCGCGGGAGGACCGCTTCTTCGATATGTTCTCCAGGCATGCGAAAACCGTGGTGGCAGCAGCCGAGGCGATGGAGAAGCTCCTGAAAGGCGAGGCGGTTCAGGAGAATTGCGACCGCATCGTCGCGCTGGAGGACGAGGCCGACCAGATCACCCGCGAGGTGCTGCTGGCGATCCGCCGCAGCTTCATCACGCCTTTCGACCGCGGTGACATCAAGGACCTGATCCAGTCCATGGATGATGCGATCGACATGATGCACAAGACGGTGAAGATCATCCGGCTCTTCGAGCAGTCGAGCTTCGATCCGCTGATGCGGGAAATGGGCGGCGAGATCATCAAGGCGGCGATCCTGATGCAGCAGGCGATCGGGCTGCTCGACAAGATCGGCGCCAATGCCTCGCGGCTGTCGGCGATTGCCGAGGAGATCACCCGGGTCGAGGGACGCTCCGACGAGCTGCATGACGAAGGGCTGAAGGACCTCTATCGCCGGCATGGGCCCAGCGGCAATGCCATGGCCTACATGATCGGCAGCGAGATCTATTCCAACCTGGAAAAGATCGTCGACCGGTTCGAGGACGTGGCCAACGAAATCAGCGGCGTCGTTATCGAGAACGTCTGATGGAAGCCTCTCTCTCCCTTCCGCTGCTGGTCGGCCTGATCGGTGTGGCGCTGTTCTTCGATTTTCTGAACGGGCTGCATGATGCGGCAAACTCGATAGCGACGATCGTCTCCACCCGGGTGCTGAGGCCGCAATATGCCGTCGCATGGGCCGCCTTCTTCAATTTCATCGCCTTTCTGTTCTTCGGCCTGCATGTTGCCGAAACGCTCGGCACCGGCATCATCGACCCGGCCATCGTCTCGCCGCAGGTGATCTTTGCGGCGCTGATGGGGGCGATCGTCTGGAACATCGTCACCTGGCTGTTCGGCATACCCTCATCGTCGTCGCATGCGCTGGTCGGCGGGCTTGTCGGAGCGGGGCTCGCGAAGGTCGGCGTCAGCTCGATCGTCTGGAGCGGGTTGTTGAAGACGGTGGGCGCGATCTTCCTGTCGCCGGCGATCGGCTTTTTCCTGGCGCTGTTCTTCGTTCTCGTGGTCTCCTGGATGTTCGTGCGCCAGACGCCCTTTGCCGTCGACCGCACCTTCCGTTTCATGCAGTTCATCTCGGCCTCGCTCTATTCGCTCGGCCATGGCGGCAACGATGCGCAGAAGACCATGGGCATCATCGCCATTCTGCTGTTCAGCCAGGGGCATCTCGGCGGCAGTTTCCATGTGCCGCTCTGGGTGGTCATTTCCTGCCAGTCGGCGATGGCGCTCGGCACGCTGTTCGGCGGCTGGCGGATCGTTCATACGATGGGCTCGAAGATCACCCGGCTCAATCCGATGCAGGGTTTCTGCGCCGAAACCGGCGGGGCGCTGACGCTCTTTGCCGCGACCTGGCTCGGCATTCCCGTCTCCACGACACATACGATCACCGGTGCGATCGTCGGTGTCGGCGCGGCGCGGCGGTTGTCCGCCGTGCGCTGGGGCGTGGCAGGCAATATCGTCATCGCCTGGATCATTACCATGCCGGCAGCCGCAATCATCGCCGCCGCTTCCTACGGTATCGCGAGCCTGTTCGGCTGAGAGCAGGGGCATCGTCCCGATCCRCCGGGGTGCCTGCTTCACGCATTCGATACCTCAATTTCAGGGGCTGCTATTTTCGATCACCTGTTGCGCTCTATTTCCCAAGCAAGGAGAAGGCGATAGCGAGCGGATAATGGATCTGTCTGAGCATCCATCTGAATCGAGTGCGAAAATGCCCGCTAGAGCAGGCAGCCGCGGGATCAACCAGTGCGGCGCCATCTGCTGTCGGGTCGAGCGCGGCGGAAGGCTGAGCGTGCTGCTCATCACCAGCCGCGATACCGGAAGGTGGGTGATCCCGAAGGGCTATCTGGAGAGGAAGGAAAAGCCCTATCGTTGTGCTCAGCGCGAGGCGCTTGAAGAAGCTGGCATCGTAGGCAAGGTCAGGAAGAGGCCGCTTGGCTACTACACCTACCTGAAAGACAGTGAGACGCCGCTGACAGTCTCTATCCACCTGCTCAGGCTCAAAAACGAGGTCGATCAATTTCAGGAGCGCGCCCAGAGGCAGAAGATCTGGATTTCGCCGGCAGAGGCAGCCCTGCTTGTCGAGGAGCCTGAACTGCAGGCGCTTTTCCAGTCCATCGATGCGGACAATCCACTGACATCGCAGGACCGGCTGAAGCCGCACCGAATCGCCGGACGGCGGCCGGTGGCTGGCGCGGCGGTGTCGCTGGCCAGGTCGCCGCCATCGCACTGACAGCCGTCAGTTGCGGCGGAGGATACCAGGAGGTGACGAAGGCCCGGCATACGGGCCTTCGTCCTATAGGCTAGCGGGGACTGCCGGTCGCCAGAGGTCCCCAGGAAAGTTCGCGATCCGCGACGGCCGCGAGGTCGATCATCACTTCGATGCCGGTCCTGATACGCCGCCGCAGAACGTCGGCACGATCCGGATTCGTCCGGAGCAGACCTTTCCCGTGGAGCGTCTGGAGCCGCGTGCGCGAGACTTTCAGCTCGGTCGCCAGCAGGCGGTCGAGCCGCATACCCGATGGCAACGGCACCAACAATTCGATCTCCAGCCGCGTCCAATCGGCTGTTTCCCGCATGACCTCTCTGGCGATTTCGAATTCCGGGAATTCGTCGACGCGCTGCGACTTGCGCCTCAATGCATCGAGGTTGAAGCTCTCCATCCGGATCCATTTGATATCGTTGGACTGCAGCGCTTCGAGGGTCTCAGGATCGATGTCGCGGACGTTCTGGCGCTCGAGGAGCGGCCGGTTCCAGGTCTTGTCGCAGGCCAGGCATTTGTAGATGAGCCAGGCATCCAGCTTGCGGCCATTGGCATTGAGCCGGATCTTGCCGCTGGATTGAAAGGCTCTCAATCCGCCGCATCCGCCACATGCGATCCAGGGCTGGGGGGCAGTTTTCGGCGTAATGGTCCATCGGACCCTGAGTGAACAGCACATAAGTCTTGGTCTTCCATTCGGAAGTTCACCAAGATGGCGCGAGAGAAAACCTTGAAGGCGCGGAGTGGCGATGCTTTTGGGTGGCTGAAGAGCAGAGACAGCGGAGCTGCGCTGGCGATCGGAACAATGCCAAACCGGTCTCTTGCCACCACCCGATGAACGTATTCATACGCCGATAGCCCGCGGCTATCCGGCAGTACGGGTGAAACTGGATTGAGACCGGTTCTTACTTAGGCAAAATCTACCTCGATGCGCCCATGCTCTTCGAGCGAACGAATAGCAAATGATGTCAGCGAGGGGGAGATGTGAGCCGCGGCACAGCGGGAAAGCTGCGCTATTGCGGCATTTTTGCAACTTTCCGCTGACGTCAGGAAAGGATTAGAGCTCCTGCGCCCTCGGCCGGAACAGGATCTCATTGATATCGACACGCGTTATGACGACGGTGTTTCCTTGATATTGTCGGTCATGACAACTCCTTTCGAGGGCCGGCAACTTACCGGCCGACGCGGGCCTGCAGGTGCGCCGGGTAGCGATCTCCCTGCACGGTGACATCGGCCAGCGCCGCCTCGATCTCCTGCAGATCCTGCGCCGTCAGCTCGATCGCCGCACCGCCGATATTCTCTTCCAGCCGGTGCAGCTTGGTGGTTCCGGGGATCGGCGCGATCCATGGCTTTTGTGCCAGCAGCCAGGCGAGCGCGATCTGGGCCGACGTCGCCTGCTTGGCGGCGGCGATGCCTGATAGCACTGATACGAGGCCCTGGTTTGCCTTGCGGTTTTCCTCCGAAAAGCGCGGCACGACATTGCGGAAATCCGTCTTGTCGAAACTGGTGGTCTCGGTGATCGCGCCGGTCAGGAAGCCCTTGCCGAGCGGGCTGAAGGGCACGAAGCCGATGCCGAGTTCCTCGAGCAGCGGCAGGATTTCCTTCTCGGGCTCGCGCCACCACAGCGAATATTCGCTCTGCAGGGCGGCGACCGGCTGGACCGCATGGGCGCGGCGGATCGAACCTGCGCCGGCCTCGGACATGCCGAAATGCTTGACCTTGCCGGCAGCGATCAGATCCTTAACGGCACCGGCGACATCTTCCATCGGCACTTCGGTATCGACGCGGTGCTGGTAGAAGATATCGATGCAGTCGGTGCGCAGCCGTTTCAGGGCAGCATCGGCCACTGCGCGGATGCGCTCCGGCCGGCTGTCCTGTCCCTTGCTGACATCGCCGTCGCGAAAGCCGAACTTGGTGGCGATTACCACCTCGTTGCGGAAGGGTTCCAGCGCTTCGCCGAGCAGGTCTTCATTGGCGCCCTGGGCATAGGCTTCGGCCGTATCGAAGAAAGTCACGCCGCGGCCGAAGGCGGTGCGGATGAGGGTGATGGCCGTCTGCCTGTCCGTTGCCGGGCCGTAACCGTAGCTGAGGCCCATGCAGCCGAGGCCGAGGGCCGATACTTCAGGGCCGTCTGTTCCGAGTTTGCGCTTCTGCATTATCGTATCTCCGTCAGGTGATATTGTTCGTCGCTGACCTTTTCCATCCAGTCGGCGGCGCTGCGGTCGAGCTTTTCGGCGATGGCGATATGGCTCATGGCCGTGGTTGGCGTGGCGCCGTGCCAGTGCTTTTCGCCGGGCGCGAACCAGACGATATCGCCCGGCCGGATCTCTTCCACCRGGCCGCCCTCGCGTTGCGCCCAGCCGAGGCCGGAAATGACGATCAGCGTCTGGCCGAGCGGGTGAGTGTGCCATGCGGTGCGCGCGCCGGGCTCGAAAGTCACCGTGGCGCCGCCGACGCGATCCGGGTCTTCGCTGTCGAAACGGGAGTCGAGACGCACGGTTCCGGTGAAATAGGCCTCCGGTCCCCTAACGGAAGGGGCAAAGCCGCTTCGCTTGATCTGCATGTCGGAGCTCCTTGTCTGCTACCATAATTGCTGTCGACCTTTTAGCGGCTACGCAGTTCTGCGATTAGACGCTAAGTTGCGCATGAACCTATTAGGGGAGCTTATGAATGGGCCGGGCCGGTCTTGACGACATCGCCACTTTCCTGACCATCGCGCGCGGGGGAGGTTTTACGCGGGGTCCAGCCGGCGCCAACGGACGCCGGCCTTCGCTGTCGTGGTGGATGCGCTAAGCTATCGCGGCTGTGTCCGCACCAGCGCTCAGAAACCCAGGCGCTTCAGGTCTTCAGGCAGGAAGTTCTGTCCGCTGCGGTTCTTGACGGCGGGCAGATCGGCCATGCGTGCCTGCCACTGCGTCATCGCGTCGAGGCCAGACGGAACGATACCGGCGACTTCGGCAAAGGCGAGGCCGGCGAGCAGGGTAATGTCGGCCATCGAATAGATCTCGCCTGTCAGGAAGGGTTGCCTAGTGAGGATCTCGTTGAAATAGCGCAGCCCTTCCTTCGCCTTCTCGCCCTCGCGCTCGCCCATTTCCGTGCGGCCCGGCCATTGCGGGCTCTTAAAGGCCTGAAGTGCTGGTCCAAGACCAGGTGTGGCGTGATGGAAGAAGATGCCGACAGGATCGAGGACAAAGGCTTCGGCGCGGCGCTGCATCATATGGATCAGCGCCTTTTCCCGTGGGGTGCGGCCGGTGAGTTCCGGCTTGCCATCGAGATTGTCGAGATATTCGGTAATCGCCGTGCTTTCGGAAATCAGCGTGCCATCATCCAGTTCCAGGACCGGCAGCACGCCGGACGGKTTCTTCGCCAGGAAGGCCGGCTGCTTGTGTTCGGCGGCGATCAGGTCGACAGGGACAAATTCGATTTCGGAATCCAGGCCCTTTTGCGCCAGCACGATGCGGATGCGCATGGGGTTGGGGAAGCCCGGTCTGTCATAGATTTTCATGGAATTCTCTCTCTTTTGGGCAGGCGTGAAGGCGCGCCTCTTCGATCGAGAGGACGCCGGGCCCGAGGGATTGCTCATCAAGGTTGGAAGGGCGGAAAGCTGTTGGCCGCGCTTCTTGCCAAGATATGGCATGCGACCTATTGTTTGATAATAATCCCTTATCTGATCATGCTGTAAAGTGGAGCTGCACAATGGACCGAGCCGAACTGGATGGCCTTGCGATATTTCTGGCGGTGGCCGAGCAGAACGGATTTCGCGCAGCGGCACGCCAGCTGGGCCTGACCCCGTCGGCAATCAGCCAGGGTATCCAGACGCTCGAGAGGCGGGTAGGGGCTGCGCTGTTTGCGAGGACGACCCGCAGCGTTCGGCTGACGGAAGCGGGCCAGAAGCTGCTTGCCCATGCCAAGCCGGCAGCAGCGATGTTTCAGGCGGGCGTGAATGCCGCCCGCGATCTCGGCGAACAGCCTGGTGGTAACCTGCGCATCAATGCGCCGCGCCCGGCGGTTTCGCTGCTGATCAACAGCCTGCTGCCGGATTTCCACGACGCCTATCCCGGCATCAGTCTGGAACTGGTCGGCGACGACGAGTTCACCAATATCGTCGAACAAGGGTTCGATGCCGGTATCCGGCTCGGGCATACGATCGAACTCGACATGGTTTCAACCTGGCTGACGCCGCCCGACAAGTTCGTTGTCGTCGGCGCGCCGAGCCTGCTTCGCAAATATCCACGGCCCGGCCATCCGCGAGAGCTGCAGGGGCTGCCCGCTCTCTTGACCCGGCGAGGCGGGCAGGCGTCGCGGACCTGGGAATTCGTCGAAGGCGGCGAGAGCCTGAAGGTTGCCGTCGATGGCCCGCTGATCCTCAATGATTACGAGGCCTCGATCCGGGCTGCGCTTCGCGGCGTCGGCTTCCTCTACACGGTCGGCTCAGTCATCAGGCACTATATCGAGCAGGGAAGCCTCATTCCGGTGCTTGAAGATCATGCCCGCGATGTGCCGGGGCTCTGCCTCTATTATCCAAGCCGCAGCCAGTCGCTGCCCAAGCTCAGGGCCTTCGTGGACTTCGCGACGAAGCGCATGCGGCAGGGAATGGCCTCAGATGCATTCTCGATGCAGCCGCAGCTGATATCGCAAGGCTGAGGGCCGGCACCTAGCGGACACCGGCCCTCGCTTTACGATTTAAGCCACATGCTGAAGCTGGACTTCGCGATTGTGGAGAAAGCAGGCTTTGTCGAACAGCGTAAGGTCAAGCCGGTTGGGCAGACGGACATCAGCCAGATCCGGCAAGCCCTTGCCATCAGCCTCGAAGGATCGGTCGATCTGCGAGATGAAGGCCAGCACGATACCGGTTTGGCGAGCGAAGGTCTGGAGTGCAGACACCTGTTCCGAAAGGCCCGGCTTGCTGCGTTGCTGATCAAGGATCTGCAGATAGTCGATGACCCCAACCGTTCCCCGCGGAGCGCCCGCGAGATGCCGCATGACATAATCGGCGCTGATCTCGTCCGAGGTGACGATCTCGATCTTCTCGCCCAACGCTTCGCCTTCCGGCAGGGCATGAATACGCTTCATGGTCTGCTGTTCGGTATATTCGAGCGTGAAGAAGGTGGCCTTGCGGCTTTCCCTGACAGCATCGAGCAGAAGCTGCAGGCCGAGCAGGGTTTTGCCGTGACCCGGACGGGCGGCGATCAAAAGCAGATCGCCTTCCGCAAGCTGCGACAGAATCGGGCCGGTCAGTAACTGCGTCTCATGCTGGGATGCAAGCAGGCTCCAGGCGGTAAAACCTTCTTCCTGCGCGATACGGTCCAGCGCCTGATGGAGCGGAATCGTATCGGTGCGCGACAACATTTTCGCACGGCGCTTCAGCTGATAGATGGGTGCAGACAGTTTCATTCAAACCTCCATTGCGAGCCGGAAACGCAACCCCTCCTTATGCGGTGCTCGAACAGATGGTTCGATGGTGGATGAACCCCGCATGGACGATGCTTCCCGGCTGGAGGGAGGAGGCTTGGGTCGAGCCTTGTCCAAGAGGTAGCGGGCGTTGCGATTCGCGACAAGCGGGAAATGATGGGATCTTCCGGATCACATCTGATCGCCTGAGAAATGCGGGAGAGGCGGCAGAGCCGTTCGTCGCTCTGCCGGAACGGCGAAGCGGGAAGGTATTTTGCCTCCATGCGCAGCCGCGTTTCCTGCAATTTCCTCAGATCTGGCTGACGATGCATGGCCGGCATCCCCAGATGAGCTATATGCTGACATTGGAGGACTTTCCTTGATGTCGACAATGCCCGTCACCTGCGAGGTGCGCTACCGCCTCGATCCGAAGAAACGCAGGGAATTCGAAGCCTATGCCGGGGTTTGGGTCCAGTTGATCGAGCGCTATGGCGGAACGCATCATGGATATTTCATGCCGCGCGAAAAGCCTGATGGCGCGGGATTGAGTTTTCCCGGTGCCGGGGCAGACGGGGCAGGCAATATTGCAATCGCTCTCTTCACTTTCCCGGATGAGCAGACCTATCTCGGCTACCGCGCCAGCGTTGCCGCCGACCCGGACAGTATCGCGGCCAATGCACGCTTCGGGGCCGATCCGCCGTTCAAAAGTTACGAGCGCCTGTTTCTGCGACCACTGCCGCGCAGCGAATAGGGCGTGGAGGGTTCCTGTCGGCGGGGAAGAGATCGTCTGCACTCTCCGACAGCAAACAGACAGCTTCGGCGCGCTACCCGTTTGCCCGTCGCCCGCAAGGGGCAGCAGCAAAAGGGTAAAATCATGAAGCTGAAACTGATCGCCGCTCTCGCAATCCTGTCATTCACGCCGGCCTTGGCGCTTGCAAGTCCAAGCTGCACCAGCGAGCCGAAATCCAAATGGATGCCCGAGGCGGCCATGAAGGCGAAGATCGAGGCCATGGGCTACAAGGTCAGGACCTTCGAGATCACCGGCAATTGCTACGAAATCTACGGCAAGGACAAGAACGGCGAACGCGCCGAAGTCTATTTCAATCCGGTCTCCGGTGAGATCGTCCAGAAGGGCGATTGAGCGATGACGGCCATCTCGTCGAAGAAGGAGGAGGGCCAAGAGCCCTCCGATACCAACGAGCAGACGGTCAGGGTGTGGGATCCCGTCATCAGGCTGTTTCACTGGACCATCGTGGGGGCCTGCATGCTCAACCTCTTCATTCTCGAAGAGGGCAAATACTGGCACCGCATCACGGGTTATGTCGTCGCTGCGGCAATCGTCATTCGTATTCTCTGGGGTTTCGTCGGTACAAAACACGCTCGCTTTTCCGATTTCCTGCCGACGCCGCGCAGGGTGATGGAGCAGATACTCGATATGATCGATGGCAGTGAGAGACGTTACCTTGGTCATAATCCGCTGGCATCGGTCATGATGCTGATCCTGATGGCATTGCTGGCGGCAACTGCGCTGACCGGCTGGATGACGACGCTCGATGCCTTCTGGGGCGAGAAGTGGCTGGAGAAACTGCATGGCACCATCGCAAACGGCATCATGGTGCTTGCCTTCGTTCATGCGGGTGCGGCCATCGTCGAAAGCTGGAGGCACAGGGAAAATCTCGTCTGGTCGATGGTCACGGGTCGAAAGAAGGCATGAGGATACTGCTGGTCGAGGATAGTTCCCGGCTTCGCGAGCTGCTTTGCGAGGCTATCCGCGATGCCGGCTGGAAGATCGATGCCTTTGCGCTCGCGCAGGAAGGGCGGCTTGCATTGCAGGAAGCGGACTATGACCTGCTGCTTCTCGATCTCGGCCTGCCGGATGAAGACGGCATCGCGTTCCTGCGGTCGCTGCGGGCCGCAAGGGTTCAGATGCCGGTTCTGGTGCTGACCGCGCGGGGCGCGATCGACGAACGCATCGCCGGGCTCGACGCCGGCGCCGACGACTATCTTGTAAAGCCATTTCACAATGGCGAACTGATCGCCCGCATCCGCGCGCTGACGCGGCGCGCGCCGGCAACCATCATGCCGGTCCTGGAATTTGCCGCACTTCAATATGATGTCGCCTCGCGGCGGGTGATCTGTGCCGGCGCCGAGATCGCGCTCGCGCCCTCCGAAAAGGGCCTGCTGGAACTTCTGATGCGCAATGGCGGCCGGGTCGTGCCCAAGCCGAAGATCGAGCACGCCTTCTCGGAATTCGGCGACGAGCGCAGCAGCAATGCCGTCGAGCTTGCCGTTTCGAGGCTGCGCAGGAAACTCGAGAGGCATCCGACCAGGGCGCTGATCGAGACCGTCAGGGGTGTCGGCTACATGATGCGGGAGGCGCGCGCATGAGACTGAAATCGCCGACACTGGGCGCGATCCTGGCGCGGCGCATCGCCTTCTTTGCGGTGCTGGCCATGGTGGTGCAGCTCGCCGTGATCTTTTCCGACTATTACTGGAATGTCGGGGAGCTTTCGCGCCTCTTCGTGGAGCAGGAGACCGAGCGGCTCGCCTCCGGTATCGAGGTGGAAGACGGCACAATCCGCTACCGGCTTCCCGACAGCGTCGAAGGGCGCTACCGGCAGGCGCAGACCGGCTATGTGGCCCGCATCCGCGAGGCCGGTGGCGGGTTTGTTTTCCAGTCCTGCGATGCCGCCTGCGAAAGCCGCTTTCTGCCGCCTGATGTGAACCCGCCGGATTTCTGGCTGCGGTCACTCGAGCCCGGCAAGCCGCTGACATTGGTGGGCGGGCGGGCCTTCACAGTCGGCGAGCGGCGCTTCGTTGTCGATGTCGCGACGATGGGCGATCCGCAGGACGTGCTGTCGGATGTCTTCTGGAATGAGGTGATCGAACACATGATCGTGCCGATGAGCATTCTGCTGGTCCTCGTGCTCGGCGCCACCCTGCTTTCCGTGCGCCAGGCGCTGAAGCCGGTACGGATTGCGGCCGAGGCGGCGGAGCGGATCGATCCGATGGATTCCCGCTCACACCTGCAATTCCAGGAGATGCCACGGGAAATCGCCCATCTTGCCGAGGCTGTCAACCGGGCCTTCGCGCGTGTCGGCGAGCTGATGAAATCCCAGAAGATCCTGACATCGGGCATCGCCCACGAGGTCCGCACGCCGCTTGCCGCAATCAAGCTGGAGCTCGGTCATATCGACCATCCGCGCGCACGGAAGGCGGAAGCGGATCTCGACGACCTCGTCCGCTTCGTCAGCCAGATCACCACGCTCGCCAGGCTCGATACGTTCGATCACGGCATGTTCGAGGAGGTCGACCTCGTCGCGCTTTCATCCAGCGTGGTGGAACAGCTGGCGCCCTGGGTCTATGAAAACGGTCACTCGCTGGAATTCTCCGCGCAGGTGGATGCCGCCTTCGTGCAGGGTGTGCCGGCGCTGCTGAAGGATGCCCTCCGCAACCTGATCGACAATGCCGTTCGCCACACGCCCGCGCGTACCAATATCGTCGTGCGGGTCAGCAGCAACCTGATCCGCGTCGAGGACCGGCACCCGGTCGGCATCCGGCAAGGGTGCGACGTCACAGCCCGTACGGACGGGCTCGGGATCGGCCTTGATATCATAGAGCGCATTGCCGCGATCCACCGCGGTTCGCTTCGCCGCTCTGCCGGCAGGCAGGGGCATGTCTTCGATCTGGAAGTCGGCACATAGCCCGAGTCTGCGCCACGCTTCTTTTACATCATCTGTCATCGGAGGGTTCCGTGATCAAATCCGTCGTTATTTCCGGCTGTTCGGGTGGCGGGAAATCAACATTGCTCGAAGAGCTTTCCCGGCGCGGTTACGCCACCGTCGAAGAACCTGGACGCCGGATCGTGAAAGAGGAGCTGGCCGGGCAGGGCGCAGCTTTGCCCTGGGTCGATCCAGTGGCTTTTGCCCGGCGGGCGATCGCGATGGCGCTCGAAGATCAGAAGCTGGCAGAGACGCAGGCGGGATGGACGTTCTTCGACCGCGGCCTGATCGATGCCGTCGCCGCGCTGCAGGCCGCTACCGGAGAAGCGGTGCTGGAGACACTGCGTGACCGGCATCGCTATCACCAGACAGTGTTTCTGACGCCACCGTGGCCGGAGATCTACGTCAACGATCCCGAACGGCGGCATGGTTTTGAAGAGGCGGTTGCCGAATATGATCGACTGACCGCGGCCTATCCTGAAATCGGTTATGAGGTCGTCATGCTGCCGAAGTCCGATGTGGCCGCGCGTGCCGATTTTCTGCTGAGCCGCCTGCCGGGGTAATGCAGGCAGGCCTTATGTCATATGCACCTTGAATATCGGAAGTAACACTGCGCGCGAAGTTTGTTTGCGACATTGAAAGCAGGTTCGATGACGGATAGCAGAGCGATTTCGGCCGCCGGAAACAATGCAGATATCTATGAATGCGTGTTTCAGGCACACGATCTGAGATACAGGCGCGAAGCTTACGCGTTTATCAGTATCGACCCGCCGCCGCCCTATTACTCAAGCCTGACGACATTGTCGGCCACGCGGATAGACGAACAGCGGGCTGCCATCGACCAGCTTCGCCGCAGCAGGAGCTGGAAATTCGATTTCAAGGACAGTTTCTGCAGTTTCGATATGACCGCGCTCGGAATGGAAATTCTGTTTGAGGCGCGTTGGCTGTGGGCTCCGCCTCGCATGTTTGGCGGCACGGACCCCAACTGGCAGCAGGTCAAGACCGATGACGATCTGGCTCAATGGGAACAGGGCTGGAAACGAAACGGCTCTTCGACCGAGCGTAAGATGTTTCCATCCTCCATGCTTTCCCGGCCGGATATAGTCTTCTTTGGTCGCCGTAACGGTGCCGGCTTCCAGGCTGGATGCATCGGAAATATCTCCGGCGACTGCGTCGGCCTGTCGAACGTCTTTTCGGAGAGCGACGGCGAAGACGAGCTTCGAGCCGCCATCGAGTGTGTCGCAGCGCTCGCACCTGACAAGCCTGTGGTTGGGTATGATCGGGGAGCGATGCTCAGTCGCATGAAGTCTTTCGGCTTTGAGGATGTTGGACCGCTTCGGATCTGGCGGGGGAAGCAGCCGCTCTGAGCCGGGCCGATGATGTCTTTTGGGATCACCCGCCGTCCGATGCGGTCTTGAGATAGCCGATGACGGCGCGCTTGACGCGCAGCGCCAGCCCGGTCCTGTCCTCCTCTCCATGCTCGCCGGCGGCATCGATCATACCCTTGATGATCGCCACCACGTCGCGCGCCGCGGCATCGATATCGGGCTGCGGCGGCATGTCCGGCCGCAGGAGGGTATCGCGGGTGAGCTCGAAGAAGCGCGTCTTGACCCGTTCAGTCTCCGCATCGAGCGGCAGGCGGGCCTCTTCGTAATCGAGCAGGCGGGCAAGGGCAGGGCGTTCGAGCTGCTGGTGGACGCAAGGGCTGATCAGCGTCGAAAGCGCCTCTTCGCCGGTCGGCTCTCCGGCCGCACGTTCCGCATCTTCGACCAGTGACATCGTTTGCCGCAGGATCAGCGCGCCGATCAGCGCGTCCTTGCGCGGGAAATACTGGTAGAGCGAGCCGACGCTGACGCCGGCCTTTTCCGCCACCGCATTGGTGGAGAAACCCTCATGGCCGCGCTCCTCCAGAATGCGAGCCGCAGCCTCGATAATCGCCGAGACGGTTGCGAGTGAGCGGGCCTGTCTTGGTGCTTTTCTGGGCGCGGAGCGGCTCTTGTAGGGGCTGTCGGTCATGATCTGAAATGCGAGTGGCGGGAACGCGAGTTATCGCTCACATTAACGGCGTCAGATCAAGCGCACAAGCGATCGGGCAACATAGCAGGATTTGAAGTCTTCAAGCGCGTTGCCGGGACCGGTGACGCGCATACACCTTGCTGTGCCTGCGATCGCCTGAGCCGGAACAGAACGGAGAATGACATGACCCATGACATCAGGACCGCCATCGTCACAGGCGCATCCAAGGGCATAGGCGCGGCCATTGCCAGACAGCTCGCAGCCGATGGCTTCCAGACCGTCGTCAATTATGCCGAAAGTGTTGCGCAGGCGGAGGACGTGGTCGCTTCTGTCGAGGCCGCCGGTGGCCAGGCGCTTGCCATCCGCGCCGACGTCTCCGACCCGCGAGCGGTCGCTGATCTCTTCGAGCGTACCGAAGCGCAATTCGGAACCGTCGACGTGCTCGTCAACAATGCCGGCGTCACCACCTTCGGCCCGCTCTCCGAAGTCAGCGATGAAGACTATCAGCGCCTGATCGCCGTGAACCTCACCGGCACCTTCAACGGCATGCGCGAGGGTGCAAGGCGCGTGCGTGACGGCGGCCGCATCATCAACCTTTCCACCAGCATCATCGGCCATTATTCGCCGGGCAATGCCGTCTACACGGCGACGAAGGCGGCGGTCGAAGCGATGACGCATATCCTCGCAAAGGAGCTCGGGCCCCGCCGCATCACCGTCAACGCCGTGGCGCCCGGGCCGGTCGCAACCGAACTGCTGCTCGCCGGCCGCTCCCCGGAGCTGATCCAGCGCCTGACCAACGAGATCCCGCTCGGCCGGCTCGGGCAGCCGGAGGATATTGCGCGCGTCGTGTCGTTTCTGGCGAGCGCAGAGAGCGGTTGGGTCAATGGGCAAGTGATCCGGGCGAATGGCGGGCGGAACTGATGGGAGGGAAGCGCTTCATCCCGTGGGCAGGGCATAGCCAGTCGGGCTCAGCTGCTCGAGCACGTTGAGAACCGTCCAGCAGGCAGCCGCCGCCGCCCATTCCGCCATGTCCGCCTTGCCCTGCACACGCCCCACGGCCGCAAGCGCCGTCTGTCGCGCGAGTGCATGAATGGCGATCTGAGTGGAGGTACAGCCCGCCATTCCATAGGCTTGCGCCACCACCTCCAGCCGACGGATCTGCTCGTCGCCCATATAGTCGTCGTCTCCGAGGTCGAGCCAGGCAAAGGCGAAGTAACCAAGATCCCAAAGGCGCAGGCCCGGAGCGATCGTGTCGAAATCGATCATGCCGCACGGCTGGCGATCACGGAACACCGCGTTCGGCGGACCCCAGTCGTTGTGGCACATGACCTCCGCGCCCGCGTCCAGGACGAGCGGAAAATTCGACGTCGCGTCGTGGAAGCGTCTGAGGAGACGAGCAGCGGCGGTGAGCTGGGCATCGTCGAAATGGCCGAGATCGTCAGGAACATGGCCGGGAATGAAGCTCAGCACTTCCCGCTGCTGATCGTCCACGCCTAAAAAGCGAGGCGCGGCATCAAAGCCACGCTCTTCGAGGTGAAGGAGAAGACCATGCACATGCGTCCGGTCCCTTGTGACTGGGCGCCTGACAGTATCCCCGACCCGGACAACGCCGGCAGTAATGCGACCGCCGGTCAACGGCGTTTCTTCCGCGCTCATTCGAGAAGACTAGCCGCAATCCAGCAGGGGAGGAATGGCCCGTTTGCAGAAGACATGAACCTTCCGCAGCTTGACATGAAAAACGACGGCGCGCATAAAAATCATATGGGGTTGCGATCACCCCACGAGGCGACATGCCGAAGAATCGCGTCCATGAAACCGAACACCGGAGGACGCGTCATGCCATCATTTCTCGAAATATCTTCAGACAAATTGAACCGTATCGTCGGCACACCCAATGCGCCTGTCATCGTCGATGTGCGCGTCGACGATGATTTCGCCCGCGATCCGCGACTCGTGCCGGGCTCGATCCGTAAATCCCACACCAATATCGACGAATGGGCAGCCGGTTTCGCCGGGCCGGTGGTCGTCGTCTGCCAGGCGGGCGGCAAGCTCAGCCATGGGGTCGCCGCCCATATCCGGCATGCCGGGGGAGCGGCGGAGGTGCTGGAAGGCGGCTTCGAAGCCTGGACAGGCTCGGGCGGGACGGCTGTGCCCGTCGACAGGCTGCCGCCGCGCGACCGGCAGGGACGGACCGTGTGGGTCACGCGTGCGCGTCCGAAGATCGACCGCATCGCCTGTCCGTGGCTCATCCGGCGCTTCGTCGATCCCTCCGCGGTTTTTCTCTTCGTGCCGACGTCCGACGTCTTGCTGGTTGGCGATSGCTTCAGCGCCATGCCCTTCGATATCGAGGAGGTCTTCTGGAGTCACCGCGGCGAGCTCTGCACCTTCGATGTGATGATCGAGGAATTCGGCCTTGCTTCGGGGCCGATGTCGAGGCTCGCAACGATCGTTCGTGGCGCCGATACCGCCCGGCCGGACCTCGCCCCTGAAGTCGCCGGGTTGCTGGCTGCTTCGCTCGGCCTGTCGCGCATGTTCGTCGACGACCTCAAGCAACTGGATGCCGGCATGCTGCTCTATGATGCCTTCTACCGCTGGTGCCGCGATGCCACGGACGAAACGCACAACTGGCCTTCCGCGAAAAAGGGAGGCTGACGTGAACAGTGCCGTCACGCATGCGACGCCCGATACCGGGGCGTCGCCTAACCCGCATGGCGTTACCTTCGGCGAGGCTTTTCGTGTCTGGCTGCGGGTCGCCGCGCTCAGCTTCGKCGGACCGGCCGGGCAGATCGCCGTCATGCATCGCATCGTCGTCGATGAGAAGAAGTGGATCGGCGAGCAGCGCTTCCTGCATGCGCTGAACTATTGCATGCTGCTTCCGGGACCGGAGGCGCAGCAGCTCGCCATCTATATCGGCTGGCTGATGCATCGGACCGCCGGCGGTCTGGTCGCAGGCATCCTGTTCGTGCTTCCGGGCTTCCTGTCCATCCTGGCCTTGAGCTACCTCTATGTGACCCTCGGCAGCGTCGAGGCCGTCGAGGGACTGTTCTTCGGCCTGAAGGCCGCCGTGCTAGCCGTCGTCATTCAGGCGGTCGTCAGGGTCGGCGGCCGTGCGCTGAAGAACAGGGCGATGATCGGCATCGCGGCAGCCGCCTTCCTGGCGATCTTCGTCCTGCATGTGCCTTTTCCTGTGATCATCATGGTCGCCGCCATCGTCGGATTCCTGGGATCGAAGTCAGGTTCCCGCCTGTTCCAGGGCAGTGGCGGGCACAAGGCAGCCGGCGGCGCGATGCTGTCCGACGCCGACGCGCTGCTCGGGGAAGATATACCTGATCATGCGCGGCCGAACCTGCGCTGGTCGCTGAGGATCTCGTCTGTGCTGCTGGTGCTCTGGCTGCTGCCGCTGCTGCTGCTCTATCTCTTCCTCGGACCCGACGACATCTTCACGCATATCGGCGTGTTCTTCAGCAAGATGGCGATGGTGACTTTCGGCGGCGCTTACGCCGTACTTGCCTATGTCGCGCAGGAGGCCGTCCAGCGTTTCGGATGGCTGAAGCCCAACGAAATGCTCGATGGTCTGGGCATGGCGGAAACAACGCCCGGCCCGCTCATCATGGTTCTCCAGTTCGTCGGCTTCATGGGGGCCTATCGTGATCCCGGCAGCCTGAATCCGATCACCGCAGCCACGCTCGCAGCCATCCTGACAACATGGGTGACCTTCATTCCCTGTTTTCTCTGGATCTTCCTCGGCGCTCCCTTCATTGAGAAACTGCGTGGCAATGCAGCACTTGCAGGCGCGATGACGGCCATAACTGCGGCCGTGGTCGGCGTCATCCTCAATCTGGCGATCTGGTTCGGCCTGCACTTCCTGTTCCGGAGCACGGAGATTCACAGCCTTGGACCTTTCTCCATCGAGCTGCCTGTCTGGACGTCGCTGTCGACGCCGTCGCTGTTGCTGAGCCTTGCGGCAGCCATCGCGATCTTCCCGTTCAGGGTGGCGGTCATTCCGGTGCTGCTCGGCTGCGCAGTGGCCGGAATGCTCTGGCCCGCCTGAGGCATCGCCGGCTTGCCGGCAGCCGCATCATCGGAAAAACCGATGGCACCATCGGTTTCTTCCGTTTTTCTTCCGGCCCGGTGTAAGGCATCTGCTCTCCAGCCAAGAAGGAGAGGCAGATGACGGACATCAAAATAGAAGGCGCCGAGATTATCATCGTGGGCGGCAGTTCCGGCATGGGGCTGGCGCTGGCGCGCAGGCTGCTGGCCGAAGGGGCGCGGGTGACGATTGCCGGGCGCAGTGCGGAGAGGCTTGAGGCGGCGCGGCGAGAGCTTGGCGATCCTGCTGATCTTAAGACCGCCGTGCTCGATCTCACGCGGGAGAAGGAGATTGCGGCCTTCTTCCACGATTGCGGGCCTATCGATCACATTGTCAGCACGGCCGCGGATATCGAGGGGGCTTACCAGCTTCTGCCGGATCTGCAGCTTTCGGCGGCTCAGCGGGTCGTCGAGAGCAAATTCTACGGGCCGCTGCTGCTTGCCAAATACGGCGCGCCGTGCCTGCCGCCATCGGGCACGATCACCTATACGTCAGGCGTGGCGGCCTACCGGCCGACGGCGCGGGGTTCGGTTGTTGCAGCCGTCAATGCGGCGCTGGAAGGGCTGGTGCGGGCGCTTGCCGTGGAGCTTGCGCCGCTGCGCGTCAACGCGGTATCGCCGGGATGGGTGGATACGCCGATCTGGAGTTTCGTTGCGGGCGACGCCAAGCAGGCGACGCTGGAAGCGATGGCCAAGCGCCTGCCGGCGGGTCGTGTCGGCCGGCCCGAGGATATTGCCGATGCGATCCGCTTCCTGATCGGCAACGGCTTTGCGACAGGCACTATCCTGCACGTCGAAGGCGGGCATCGGCTGGTCTGACCGGCCGCAGATCCTCGCCCGCCGAAGCGAGCAACAGGGAGAGCGCCGGCGGCTGCACACGCCGGCGCCGCCACAGCATGATCAGCGAGGCCGTGGGCGCATCGCCCGGCCAGGGAAGCTCCACGACATCGCCGCGCTCAGCTGCCGGAGTGACGGCCAGACGCGGGACGAGACCGTAGCCGGCGCCGGATGCAACGAGGCGGATGATCGTCTGGATACTGTCGGCCTGGGTGACAATATCGGGTACGGCAATGCCTGCTTCGGCGAAGGCAGTATCGAAGAGGCGGCGATAGACGCAACCGGTTTCCGTGGCGACGAAGGGCAGGTGGCTCAGGTCAGCAAGGCTTTCCGGCGGCGTGGCTGCGGAATTGCGGCCTGCAATCAGTACCAGCGGTTCGTGCGAGACCAGGCGGGTCACAAACCTCTCGTCCAGTTCACCGCGATCGAATGTGAAGGCGATATCGATCGAGCCGTCTTCCAGACGCCGCTGCAATTCACCGCTGCCGCCGATCTTCAGCGTCAGGCCGATATCGGCATGGATCTCGCGAAACCGCGACAGAAAGGGCGCGAGCTTTTCCGCCGCAATGGTTTCGAGCGTGCCGATCGCAAGCATCTGCTCGCCAAGGCCGGCGGCTGCTCGGATCGCGGCTTTCGCCTCGTCATTCAGCGCAAGGATCTCCTCGGCATAGGCTTTCAGCGTGTCACCAGCCGGCGTCAGGGTCACACCCTGCCGGGAGCGCTCGAAAAGCTGGACGCCCAATTGCTCTTCCAGCACCTGCATCTGGTCGCTGAGGCTCGACTGGGCGAGGTTCGCTTCGCTGGCGGCGCGGGTGAAATTGCCGTGCCTTGCGACCGCAAGGAAGGTTTTCAATTGTCGTGGGTTCATCGCGGGCTCCGTGCTCCCCGGCAAGGATGGGCACTCCCTGCCTATATCAGGCAGCAGGGCGAAGAGGTAGTCTCCGCTTGGCCGTAGCCGATGGCGGCATCTCACGGGTCCGGGCATCCGGCCGGCGCCACCTCATGCGCCGAGCCTCGCAATTGACGGCAGACACATGCTTGGCCAAACTGCGCCCCGTATTTGCAAGCGACAGGGAGACTTGCTGATGCCGCCATCAGAGACATCCGTGATCGACTGGCTGCTCGCCTCCGACCCAGCCATCCGCTGGCAGGTGATGCGCGATCTGCTCGATGAGCCGGAGCCCGTATGGTCTTCCGAGCGGCGGAAGGTCGAGCGGGAAGGCTGGGGTGCACAGCTTCTGTCCTATCAGGATGCAGATGGGCAGTGGGCTGGCGGCTCCTTCCTGCCCAGCGATTTCACGCGCGAGGAATGGAAGGCGACCGGCCAGCCCTGGACGGCGACGAATTTTTCGCTGACGCAGCTTCGCGAGTTCGGCCTCGATCCGCGCTCCGAAACCGCAAAGAGAACCGTCGCGCTCATCGGCGCCAATTGCCGCTGGGACGAGGGCGGGCAGCCCTTCTGGGAGGGCGAGGTCGAGGAATGCATCAACGGCCGCACGGTTGGCGACGGCGCCTATTTCGGGGTCGATGTCTCGCCCATCGTGGAAAGATTGCTCGGCGAGCGGCAGGCGGATGGCGGCTGGAACTGCGAGCGGGCGAATGGTTCGGTGCGCTCGTCCTTCCACACGACGATCAATGTTCTGGAAGGGCTTCTGGAATATGAGCGGGCAACCGGCGGCACGGCGCAGTCGCGTGCGGCGCGGCGTTCGGGCGAGGAGTATCTGTTGGCGCGCCACCTGATGTGGCGGCTCAGCACCGGCGAGCCGGTCAACGAGAAGTTCATGCAGTTCCTGCATCCGAACCGCTGGCGCTTCGATGTGCTGCGGGCGCTCGATTACTTTCGCGCTTCCACCTTGTTCACGGGTGCAGCGCCTGATCCGCGGCTCAAGGAGGCAATCATATACCTCCATTCGCGGCGTTTGGAGGATGGACGCTGGCCGCTTGACTGGCGCGCCTCCGGCAGGGCCTGGTTCGTGATGGACGACGGTGAGGGCGAGCCCTCGCGCTGGGTGACGCTGCGGGCGCTCAGGGTTGTGAAATGGTGGGGCGGCGCGCAGACTGAACATGCCGCAGCGTGAGGCTGTTGCGACATCCGGCATTATCCAGGGCAATCCGTAGCTTAAGCCGGAGTGCTGAAGGCTTCCAGTCGTGCCTCGAACTCTTCCATGGTATCGAGAAACCAGCAGGTTGTGCCGCGATTGGCTTCAAGAATGAAGCTTTGCAGCGCGTTGCTGCCGGCAAGCTCGGCATCGATCCCGCCGATGATGGCGATGCGAACGCGGTAGTTGACGAATTTCTGGATCGCAGTACCTGCAATGCCCGAGCGGAGCGTCAGGAAACCCTCGGGCAGGCGAGCGACCGGCAGCACCACCCAATCGACGGCTTCGCCGAGCGCGTGGCCGATCAGATCGTTGATGCCGCTTTCAGCCGATAACGGCTTGCCATCGGGATTGCGGAGCAGCATGCGAAAGCCGTGCGAGAGCCTGATGTCATTGCTCACGGAATGTCCTTTCTCGTCGTCAGCGGAGCGCCTTCAGATAAGCGTCCAGGCTGTTCAACAGTTCCGCCGTATCCGACGGCGTGCCGATGAGGATGAATTTCTGGAGCCGCCGTTCCGCATCATAGGCGGCGTTGAACTGCATGGCGTGCGGACGGCGATGCCGCGAGATCAGCATGGCCTGCATCAGCACCGTCAGGCGGTTCGACATTTCGGCGGAGAGATCGGGCACCTCGACCACGCTGGTGACATAGACCTCGGCCTGCGAGGCCGGGGTGCTGTTGCTGACACCGGCGAAGGCTTCGAGGTCGGAGCGCAGAATGCGGTAGGATTTGCCGATGCGCGTGGCGCGCAAACGCTCTTCGCGGATGAGCCGCAGCACTGTCTTCGGGTGCAGCTTCAGCCGCTCGGCAGCCTGTTCAGCGGTGTAAAACTCTTCCGACATGATCCGTACTGTTCTCTATGGTAATCTTCTTTTAGAAGAATAAGGAATATTTAGGAATAATCCAGATCATATTCGCCTTGATGCGGATCAATGCGGAACTCCCTGTAGCCGCACATGCTTCAGCTATCAAACCGAACGGAGCGTGCCGTGGATGAGGCGATCAGGAAGACGATCCAGGCGATACTGGATGGGCAGCGGATCATGAGCGTTGCGACGCTCCGGCCAGACGGCTGGCCGCAGGCGACGACGGTCGGCTACGTCAATGACGGGCTGACGCTCTATTTCCTCTCCAGCCCGGACAGCCAGAAGGCCGCCAATCTGGCGCGGGACAACAGGATGTCGCTGACGATCAACCCGGATGCCGGCCAGCTGATGCAGATCACCGGCCTGTCGATGGCAGCGCATGCCGAGAAGGTGGAAGACCCTGCCGAGGCCGACAGGGTGCTCCAACTGATGCCGGCGAAATATCCGGTTCAGGAGAGTCTAGCGATCGCCATGCCGACGCGRGATCAGATCTGCATCTTCCGCGTCGTGCCGAAGGTGATTTCAGTGCTCGATTATTCCAAGGGGTTCGGACATACCGAGCTCGTCACGCCCTGATGCGGCGTGCCGCGCAGAAGCGCGGCAGCCTGCCTGGTGTTGATTGCGTGAAGGTCAGGCGCCCTTGGCGACTTTGGCAGCGCCCCAGAGCGAGCCGGGATTGGCACGGCTGGGATGGAGCGCCAGCATGGCGTCGAACAGTTCTCTCGCTGTCGTCGTTTCCAGCTCAAGCCTGTTGAAATCGCGTAGATATTGCTGGGTTTCGTCGATGATATCGGGATCGTCGTCATTTTCTGGGATCTTGTGGCCGGCGACGAYGGCCTTCGGCTTCAGCTCCTTGAGCCGGTCCAGCGTTTCGATCCAGTGCAGCCGGCTCTCCCGGGTGGTTTCGCCGAGGTAGCAGTGGATGCCGTTATAAACGACGTCTCCACCGACGATCAGCCCGATCGAGGGAACGTGGAGGGCGGTCGAGTGCGACATGTCGGTATGGCCGGCATCGATCGGGATCAGCCTGTGGCCTTCAAGCTCCAGTTCCGGCGCTTCCAACACTTCGGCGACAGCCATGTTCTCGGCGATTTCGCCGGGGAAGAGTTTGCGCCAGAAGCCGTCGAGCATGTCGGGGGCGCTCTGGCGGCGCATCGCCTCCACTACATTCGATATGGCGTAGGCCTTCGCATCAGGGAAACGCTTCAGCAATGTGCCGATGCCGAAGAAATGGTCGCCGTGACCATGGGTGATGTAGATCGCTTTCAGCCGCTTGCCGCTCGCTTCCACCCAGTCGGCGAGCGTCTTTGTCTGCGGTTCGGTCAGGAAGGTATCGACGAGCACGGCATCACGTTCGCCCGAGATCAGCGTGGCGGAATTAGCGACCCACTGAAGGGATGGATCGCCAGCCGGTACATCGCGGCTGAGGCCGGGGCGGCGGATTGTCAGGACATCATAGCGCAGGCTGGGAGTGGGGCTTGAGGTCATGGTGGCAATTCCTTGGAATAGTTGGAGTTAAGGCGGCTGGGTGAGCCGGAAAGGTCTTGATTTTTGCAGTCAGGCAATAAATATAT
The DNA here is from genome assembly GCF_056405875.1 of Rhizobium sp. P1_E6. NCBI lineage: Bacteria > Pseudomonadati > Pseudomonadota > Alphaproteobacteria > Hyphomicrobiales > Rhizobiaceae > Rhizobium > Rhizobium sp. P1_E6. The sequence goes on from NZ_JBFUBG010000011.1 coordinate 104,335, forward strand.
GACCGGTCGTATTTAATTATTCAAGAGGAAACAAACATGGAAAAGCCGGCCCGCCGCGGCCCCAAGCCGAATATGCAAATGCGGGAGAAACTCATCGAGGCGGGTCTGAAGGAGATTCATGCCAATGGGTTTGCCGCGACCGGCATCCAGAAGATCGTCGATGACATCAAGGTTCCGAAGGGCTCCTTCTACAATTATTTCGACAGCAAGGAGGCTTTCGGAGCAGAGGTTTCCGATCGCTATTCCGAGCAGGCGCTTGCCCGGCTCGTGGGCTTTCTTGCCGATGCCGGCAAACCGCCCCTTCGCCGCCTCAAGGCCTATTTCGACGATCGCGTCGCATCCTTCGCCTTGAGAGGTCATACGCAGGGCTGCGTGCTCGGCAATTTCAGCGCTGAGACGGTCGACCATAGCGAGTTGATCCGCCAGCACGTGGCAGCGCATTTCAGCCGCTGGAGCGAGGTGATTGCGGCTTGCCTGGCCGAAGCGCAGAGAGACGGCACACTAACCAGAGAGCTGCCGGCCGGGACACTTGCCGATTTCATTCTGAACGGCTGGGAAGGGGCGCTTCTGCGCATGCGCGCGGAACGCAGCGGGGCGCCGCTCGAGACATTCAAGCACATGGTCTTTGACGTGCTGCTCCACGGCAAGGCGCATTGAAGCCCATTTACCTCGGTTAAGGAGAAATTTCCCTTCCGGTTCGGGCATTTACCATCTTTCCCGACGTCACAGATCGGCAATAGTTCCAGCTTAATTCCGACATGTTCGGGCTGAAGTTTCCGGCATCGATACGCGGGCGAGGGATCAGATGCCGGGCATTCTCATTGCAACCCTGTTGGCGACTGTTTCGGCCAAGGCGCCGATGGAATATGCCAGCGGCGATCTTCTCTTTTCGGATTGTGGCGGTTCGCGGCAGTTCGTCACCGGCTATGTTTCCGGCTGGCTCGACAAGTGGAATAGGGACGATTTTCTTGCGCGCCGCGCGCTCGCCGATGCAATCCACCGTCCGGAGGCAATGGTCAACTTCGCTCGTTTGGGCAATGGGATCGGCATGAATATCTGCCTGCCGCCGGGCACGACGGCCATCGTCATAGGCGACATGCTCTGCCGCTTCCTGCAGGACAATCCCGACGTCCGCGGGGGCGAGGGCGACGAACTGCTGATGACCGTCATCTCCCGCCGCTACAATTGCCGGGCGCAATAGGCGTCAGGCATTGCTGACAAGGATGGCGCCGCCGATGATAAGCAGGGTGCCGACAGAGAGTTTCATGAGATCGACCTCAGCAGCCTCTCCCAGAAACACCGCGCCGACGGTCAGCGTCACCAGCACGTTGCAGCTCCAGATCGGCGCGAGTTTGGAGACCGGTACGCCGTAGGCAAAGATCGCGAAGCTGATGAGGCCGGTGCCGACGGCGAAACAGAGGCCGGCGATGGCGGCAAAGCCGATGCCTTCTGCCGTCCAGGGCGCGGGGCGCCAGATCAGGGCGGAGATCCCGCCCGCAACTGCAAGCGTCAGGCCGAAGACGATGAGATAGGCGGAGGAGCCTGCGCCCGATACGGCGCTCTGCTTCTGGAAAATAGCGGTAATGCCCCAGAGAATGGCGGGGGCCACGCCGCCGACGAACAAGGGCCAGAATGCAGTCATCGTAAACTCCTGTCGCACCGGACATGCTGAGGCCTTCGGGGAAGGCGATCGGGATGTGGTGCCACCAGACTAGGAGTTTCTTCTTGTTCTTTGTGGTCTTGTTGTTTTGCTGAAAATTGGTAGATTCACGCGCCGTCAGCAAGCAGCCGGATGGCTGTCACGCCCTCTTTTCTGCCTGGGCGGTGGCCATGGCGATCTCGCCGACCTCGGCCAGCGTCACCTTCTGGAATTCCCGCTGCAGCGCCTGCTCGGCGCTTTGATAGGCAAGCTGCAGCTTGGCATTGGCGGCGCGTTCGACCGGGCAGGAAGGGTGATCGTTGGAGAGCGGCGCATCCAGAATGGTTTCGCCCTGCAGCGCGCGCTGCACATCCAGAATGGTGATCTCGGAAAGCGGTCTCGTCAGCGACCAGCCGCCGCCGCGGCCACCCTCGGATTCGACGATGCCGTGCTGGCGCAGCGACGCCATGGTGCGGCGAACGACGACGGGATTGGTGTTGAGCATCTGGGCGATGCGCTCGCTTGTTTCCCGGCCGCCAAGCAGCCCCATATGGACGAGAACGTGGATCATCCGCGCCAGTCTTCCGTCTTGTCGCATCTGTGCTTCTCTCCATAGCGTAACAAATAGTGTTACGGTATATTGACTTCCGTTTTCTGTAACGTAAAAAGATACGGAATTAAAGATTCGATGTCGCCCGGAAGCGATTTTTCCGAAGGGGACGGGCTTATTGTCGAGGAGGCAGCGATGCAGCAGCGCATGATTGAAACCGCAACCTTGAGGATGAACATTGCCGAAGCCGGCGAGGGGCCGCTGGTGCTGCTCTGCCATGGGTTTCCGGAGACCTCGCATGCCTGGCGCCATCAGATCACCGCACTTGCCGGGGCGGGCCTCCATGCCGTGGCGCCCGATATGCGCGGTTATGGCCGAACGGAAAGCCCTGATGAGACCGGCGCCTATACAGTCTTCGATCTCGTGGCCGACATGGTGGCGCTCGTCGATGCGCTTGGTGAGGAAAAGGCGGTCATCGTCGGCAACGACTGGGGTGCGACGGTTGCCTGGCAGGCCGCGCTGATGCGGCCGGACAGGTTCCGGGGCATTGTCGCAATGAGCGTGCCTCTCATGGGCCAGCCGCCCGTGCCGCCGACGAAAATCTTTCCGGCGACAGCGGATCACCTGCTCTATGTGCTCTATTTCCAGGAGCCGGGATTGGCGGAAGCCGAGTTCGAGCGGAATGTGGATGTCACGCTGCGCAAGATCTATGGCGCGGCCTGCGGCGACGCGGGTCCAAGACTGCCAGGCGACGGAACGCCCAATCCGTTCGGCATGGTCTCCCGCGCATCCGGTCTGCTTGCTGATCTGCCCAACCGGGAAACGCTGCCCAAATGGCTGCCGCAAGCCGACCTCGATGTCTTTGCCGATGCATTCAAGGCGTCAGGTTTTCGCGGCGGGTTGAATTATTACAGGAACCTCGACCGGAACTGGGAATTGCAGAAAGCTTTGGCGGGGCTGAAAGTCGAGGTTCCCGCGCTATTCATGGCTGGCGAACGTGACACGGGCCTTGCCATCCCCGGCATGCGGGAGATTATCGATGCGATGCCAGGGCTCGCGCCTGGTCTCAGGGCGACGCAGTTCGTGCCCGGTGCGGGCCATTGGCTGTCGCAGGAGCGGCCGGAGATCGTCAGCCGCGCGATTATCGATTTCGTGCAGGCTTCGTCACCGGTTTAATGCCCGTCATCCAGCATCGCCTCGAGCGTGGCGATCAGTTCGTGGTTGCCATTGCGATCATCGGCAATGGTCTGGAAGACGCCGGCCATGCCCTTGAAGATGAGGGCAGCGGGATCGTCGGCTCCGAGGAACTCGGAGATTTCTTCCATTTCCGCTACCCAGCGATAGGCCTTCGGAAACATGTCCGGAATGGACTGGCGCAGCCGCTTCAGATGCTCGGCCTGGCTTTCGGCCAGTTCCACCTTCAATGCCTCGCTGGCACCGGAGCGCGCGGCGGCAAGCAGCATGGCGGCGGAGAGGCCGGTGATGCCCTTGTTGATGCCGGCGTAACACATCTTCAAGGCGGAGGCGGCTCCAACAGGGCCTTTCACGCGGCGGATCTTCAGGCCGAATCTCGACAGCAGATCCGGCTCGCCGGCGAGCTCGCCGCTGAGGCAGACGACAGGGCCGGCCTTGCCGGGAACCGGTGGCCCACCAATGATCGAACCGTCGATTACCTTCGCGCCCGTGGAAGCGAGGCCTGCGGACAGCTTTTCCATGGTCTTCGGGCTGATGGCGTTGAGGTCGACGAAGGGCGGTTTCTTGCCGCTGTCGTGCAGCACCGGAGCAATGAGATCCGCGACCTTCTGCGCTTCGGCGGGCGGAACGATGGAGAGGATGATATCGGCCTCGGCGAATGCCGACAGCGGGGCGGCGGCGAGGCCCATTGCGCGGGCGCGTTCGATCGTCGCTTCACTGCGTCCATCGAGAAAAGTGATGACCTTGGCGCCGGACTCGGCGAGGCGGCGGCCAACGGCGCTGCCCATGGCGCCGGCGCCGAACAATGCGATGGTGGTGGACATTGGCGGATGTGACCTCTTTGGCGGGGATGCGGAGAGACTAGGGCGGGATGGTCGATGCTGCAAGGCAGGTGCGGCCTTCAGTCCGCAGCTTCGAGGCCAATCAGATCTTCGAGTCCGCCCTGGGTTCGAGCGTTTCGGCACTGGTGCTTGATGAGCAGGTGATGAAAGACACGATCATTTCACGCGACACTTGTTTCACGATGTGATTATTTCGACCGCCCGCTGCATCCATGCGGATTCCATAGGCAGAAGCTGCGTTTGGAATGGGGCAGCCATTTCCATTCGCTCGCGGTTCAACGATGTCGAAATTAGTCAATAAGCCTTCCGGACTGGAACTCATTGAAGAAACCACTCTGGACGGCTTTCGTGATTGGCAGATCCAACTGTTCGGAGGCCAGCTCGGCGGTCTCCCGCAACCTCTTATCGACGCCATCAATGATCCGGCGACGACCCTTGCTCCGCTATTAAGAGGGATGCGGCCCGGTGATCAGCTATGGCTGTGCCGTAGCGAAAAGCGAGGCCCACTCTACGGACACGAAGGGATTGCCGTTGTCCGAGACGGGCGGCCCATGATCTACATGTGCATCTGGAACTATTGAGACCCCATCACTGTACGATGAGGTTCTTAGAGACAAACAATTCAGGATAGCGTGGTTTGATGCGGCTAGCTCCACGACGGACCGTGAGTGCTCTTGCGATCCTGCTATTTGTTGCGCTGGGTTTGATCATCTATAGCGGGTTCGCGGCGAATGGCCATATTGATCGGTGCGCGGACGAGACTTCGGGCTCATATATTTGGGATCAAGTAGCCCGCGAGGCAGCCTGCAAAGAACCTGACTGACGCAGACGAAAACCGGGCTGCGGAATACCCTAATCCCGCATCCTCAGCTCATCCGTCTGCATCTGCAGGGAGCCTAGCGTTTCCAGAAAACTCATGCCGAGCAGGCTCTGGTCGAGCCTGCCGTCTTCGGCAACGGACGCGGCGAYATTGCTGCGCACGATCGGGCCGATTGCGACCTGATCGAGGGTTACAGGGGCGGCGCGGGCGCGACCGTTGGCAGTCATCACGGTCATGGAATAGGTGAGCTGTTTCGGGTCGATGCCGATGCGCAGCGCATCGGCATGCGACAGCGCCACCATGCTGGCGCCGGTATCGACCAGCATCGGCACGGACTGGCCGTTCACCGAGACCTCGGCCTCGAAATGGCCGTTCAGCATCTTGTGGACGATGACTTCCTCTCCGCCTTCACTCGTCGTGACGACCACGGCGCGGCCCGGCACGAGGCCGGCGAGCAGCCGGTTGCCGACTGCCATCGCATCCTGACGGTAGAGGTAGGCGGTAGCGAGCGCCAGGATGATGACGAGCCAGATCATCAGCTGGCGCAGGGTCTGGCCGATATTCTGGCGGCTGCCCCAGATGCCGGCCGCCAGCATCAGCGCGATCGGCAGCAGGTAGACGAAGCGGCCGAAATCGTCGCTTGCCAGTCCGAAGATGCGGCTCTGGTCGCTATTGAAGAGCAGGACGGCGAGGCCGATGCCGATGACGGCAAGCAGGAGAACGAGGCGCATCAGCCGATGGTCTCCAGCATTTTGGTCGATTCGGGAGCGAGTGCCGCGAGCCGGGAGGGCAGATCTTCCATGATGGTTTCACGCTCCTCGTCGGAAAAGCGCATCCAGCCGGCGATCTCATCCGTTGTGCGGCCGCATCCGGTACAAAGACCGGTGAGAGGATCCAGGGAGCATACGCGGATGCAGGGTGTTCGCATGGGCGATATATCGGAATTTCAGAGGGCCATGGCAAGAGCGCAGAAGGCTGCGACCTCGCAAATCTGCTGGGTAGCGCCGAGCGTGTCGCCGGTGTGGCCGCCAAGCCTGCGGCGAATGAACCAAGTGAAGGCGAGCGTCGCGAGACCGGCGGCGAGAAGGGCCGAGACGAACGGCAACAGACCGAGTGCCGGCCAGACGAGGATGGCAGTGATAAAGCCTGCCGTCACCAGGGCGATCTGCATGGTGACTTCCGCTGGGCTTCCGGCGGAGGCGGCCAACCCATCCGGCTTTGCGGCGGGAAGGCGCTGCCAGTGCCAGGCGATGGCGCCGCGGCTCAGCGCCGCGACGGCAGGAATGGCAAGCGCAGTAGCAAGGGGCGATGCTTCACGGGCAATCGCTGCAAGCGCCGAAGCCCGCAGCGCGAAGGAAAGGATGAGGGCGATCGCGCCGTAGCTGCCGATGCGGCTGTCCTTCATGATAATAAGGCTCTGGTCGCGGGATTTGCCACCGCCTATCCCGTCCGCAGTATCGGCAAGCCCGTCCTCGTGCAGCGCGCCGGTCAGGATCGTCTGTACGGCGAGTGCCACGAGCGCCGCCATCAGGCGGTCGGTACGAAACGCCAGCATCACGAGGAAGACGAGAGCGGGCAGGGCGCCGATGACGAGCCCGGCCAGGGGAAAGACACGGACCAGCCGGCCAAGCTTGCCGTCATAGCCGGCAAAGAGCCATGGCGGCATGGGAATGCGGCTCAGGAAAGCCACGGCGCGCGCGGCATCGACCACGATGTTCTTTATCATTGCTGGGATCATTCTCTGCTGCCCCCGTCTCTCCGCAGCGTCTTTGTCTCCCTGCGGCTTTTGGCGCTGTGTGCTTTTTCACATTGTTCGCCTGGGCCGCTCGCTTTAAGAGAGTCGCCACGCAAAGAACCCGATTTGCCGGGAAAAGACAAGAATACAAGGAAAGCCATTCAGATGAGCGTTTCAGGCCTGCCGTTCGACGATTTTCGCGCCCTTCTTCGTGACCTGCCGGGACCGGATGGTCGCGCGCTGGTCGCCGCCCGCGAACGCGACGCGCAACTGACGAAGCCGCCGGGTGCGCTTGGACGACTGGAAGAGATCGCTTTCTGGCTCGCCGCCTGGACGGGCAAGCCGCCCGCCGTCAACCGGCCGCTGGTCGCGATCTTCGCCGGCAATCATGGTGTCGTGAAGCAGGGCATCACGCCTTTCCCGCCTGAAGTCACGCAGCAGATGGTGGAGAATTTCGCGGCAGGCGGGGCGGCGATCAACCAGATCTGCGTTGCCTATGATCTGGGACTCAAGGTCTTCGACCTGGCGCTCGATTATCCGACAGGCGACATCACCCAGGAAGCAGCGCTGACGGAACGCGATTGCGCCGCCACCATGGCTTTCGGCATGGAAGCGATTGCCGGCGGCACGGATCTGCTCTGCATCGGCGAAATGGGCATCGGCAAC